>JBGOUS010000018.1:0-10051 GCA_041477675.1 Nitrosopumilaceae archaeon | reverse complement strand
GGATACTATGCTGGTCCTTTTTTCAGGTTCCTCAGGTCCATACAGTATGATGCCAGGAATTTTTGATAACTCAACTCGTAGCAGATTAGCAAGTTTGATATTCTTTTTTCTAATGCTGTCTAATCCTAATCGTAGCAGATAGACTATAGATGCCTCAAGCCCCGCTACACCAGGCCAATTACGAAATCCTGCTTGAAATTTAGCTGGAATTTCCTTGTAAGCAATCTTGTCTTCATAAAAAGTGGCTGACTCACCACCAACTTGAAGAGGTTCTAATAGATCACTTGATTCTTTTTTACAATAAAAGACACCCATTCCCATTGGCCCGCAGAGCCATTTTGAGCCATTAAACGACATAAAGTTACAGTTTATTTTGTTTACATCAACATCTTCAATACAGCCAACAGTCTGAGCTGAATCTATAAAAAATGGGATGTTTTTTTCAACAAGTAATTTTCCAATCTGTTCTACTGGAAGAATTGCTCCTGTGTTAAATAATGCATGACTTAAAACCACAAGACCTGTGTTGTCATCAATTATTTGTTCAAGATGATTAAGATCAAAGAATCCATTTTCATCCACCGGTAGATTTCTTACAGCAATCTTTCTAGAAAGCCGAACCCATGGATAGTGATTTGCCGGATGTTCATGATTTGAACCACGAATTATAATATTAGATGAAGACTTTAGATTTAATCCGTTAGCAACCATGTTAATTCCGTCTGTAGTGCTCTGTGTTAGTATAACTTCCTCAGGTTTACATTTTATCAAGTGAGAAATTGCCTTTCTAATAAGGAAGAGTTTTTCTCTAACTAGATTGTCTGCGGTACTTGAATCAGGACCCAATTCATTATATGTTACAAGAAAATCAGTCATCGCCTTTATACTTGAAATTGGCATAAGTGAGGTAGAAGCATTATTCAGATAGATTCTACTCTTATACGGAAAATCTTCTGCAACATTATAATCTGAATTCATTATTATATTACAGCATCACTTAGCACTGTGTTGTTTAAAAATCATGATAATGACTCTGATGACGCTACTAATTTAGAAAATATCCTTTCACAAACCAAAATTAATTCTATTCTATATTCAGACCCATTTCTAAAAGCAGGTTTTATTGCAAAACTTGTTGGTGATGCAAAAACTGATATTTTGTATCTAGATCTTGATTTGTTGTACAGCGGATACATAGTATCTGGAATGCTTACACCTCCGTCTAATCTTTCTTTATTTCAACCTACATTGGAGCTATGGAATAAAATATTAACAAATGTACTAGTAAAACTTAGTACAACAAAATCAGTAGTCATAGTTGACTCGCTTAACGGACTTTACAACTTATTAAATGAAAGGAAAGAAATCGGTAAATTAGTTAATTCATATATAATGTTAATTACAAGCATGGCAAGAAAAACTGGTTCTTATGTTGTTATAGCAAGCATGGTTAGATTCAAAAAAGAAGAAGGATGGATACTCTCTCCTACAGGAAAACGCCTAATTGAGACCGATATGGTAAGAAAAATACTATTGGAACAAAGTGAATCTGGAATAATTCTTGATTTTCTAAATAAAGAAAAAACTCTTATTCCATCAAACTTGATTCCTCTAATCTAATCTCTTTATAATATGATAACCAAATTGAGTCTTTACTATGTCTGAGACTTGGCCCTTTTCTAAAGCAAATGCAGCCTTTTCAAATTCTTGTACCATTGCCCCTCGTACAAAAAAACCAAGATCTCCCCCTCTCTTCTTTGAGCTATCTAAAGAATGCTGCTTAGCTAGATTCGCAAAACTTTCTCCATTTGAAATTTTTGCTTTAATTTCTTGTGCTAAACTTAGCTTTTCTACTAATATGTGTGCACAATGAATTTTGTTTGCCACAAGTTTGGAAATAAAATCAAATTATAAAAAAACGTCGGTCTGTTTTGGAAACTATAAAACATAATTCTAAATTCTTAGAATGACTAATTAGGAAAAGCTAAGGAGTCATTTTTTGTAACAGCGTTATAAAATTCTCAAACGCCGTTATAACATCGATTTTTTGAGGAAGTTATATTAAGATCTATAAAGAAAGATTATTCGATAAACATGCCAGTTGGAATTATTCCAGATATAGGCGAACAAATGTGTATAGGGTGTGCACTCTGTGTAGAGATTTGTACAACACTAGGACCAGACGTATTAAGAGTTAAACCAGTAGAGGGCTGGAAACGAGGTAAAGCATTTGTATTTTATCCAGAAAGATGCATCTCTGATGGAGCATGCATTGGAGTTTGCCCAACAAAGGCAATCTTTTGGATGAGACCAATGGACTTTACTGTCGGACAACCAGTGCCATTATACAGAAACTCTGTGTTCGTTAAAGGTTGGACTGAACTAGCAGATTAAGTCCTACAATAACTTCTTTTTATTATCTTGTCCTAGTATCAACTGTTTTCGTTGTGTAAATATACGGAAAACTTCTACTTATATTATTGAGCAAACCAGGCAATTTATGGCGTAAGGTACACGGAAAGATAACAAAAAAACCAACTAACTTTAGTTGGCTCATCAATGGCAAACTTGCAGGTAGTGGAATGCCGACATCGTCTACAGAATTAGAGTGGATCATCAAAAGAGGTGTAAAATCCATCGTAACAATGACCGAAGAACCCTTACCCAAATCTTGGATTAAAAATATAAAATATCTTCATGTTCCTACAGAAGATCTTTCCGCACCGGACATGGAAAAAATTGATAGTACCGTAGACTTTATCCATGAAAGAATAGAGAACAACGAACCTACAATGGTTCATTGTGCAGCAGGGATTGGTAGAACCGGTACGATTTTAGCATGCTATCTTATTAAATTTCATAATCTTTCTACAAAAGACGCAATTGATAATGTACGTAAAGAAAGACCTGGCTCTATACAATCAGAATCCCAAGAAATAGCAATAGGACTATATCATAAATTTATTAACAGATAACTATTCTGGTATTGAAGTAGTTACCATTTTTCCATTTTCGAGTTTAATGAATAGATATCTATTATCTTTGAAGATAAGTGTTATCTCATTTTCTTTTTCTGACTTGTCTTCAATTTCAAGTAGTTCTTGACCTCTAATCCCATCAAATTTTGTCATGGTTTCACTTCATTAATTCCATTTATATCCTATTTGGTAATTTCAATTTCAATTTCTTCGGAATGAGTCCTTTCACTAAAAGATTCTATATAATTATGTTTTAACCACGAAACAAAAACTTCTGCTCCTATCTTATGCTTGCCATCGCCAAGTTCAGCAGCATTAAATTCCACTTTTTCATCAAAATCAAGAAACATTTCTTGTGCCTCTGTTTGTGTTCTTGGAATAAATGGTTCAAAATTCTTTGCTATTTGTATCCAGATCTTTTTTTCTGCTATTTGAGTAAGTTTGGGGTTACGCGTCCAAAAAATAGCGGCTTTTCGATAAGTATCTACAGGTTTTCCAATCTCGCGTTTTCTTAGTCCACCTGTGTAAAGTTTAACTCCGTATTTTAGTTTGAATGCATTATCATGTTTGGTGTATGCCTCCTCCCAGTTTTTTTCATTCCATGCTTCACGTAGTGCTCCTATGATAGAAAATTTTACATTTACTATAACATTTTGATTTAACTCGAATCTATTATTTGATTTTATTAATTCTATTTTGCCAATAAAGCTCTTTTCAGTAGTCACGCACCGTAATGATTTATATCCTCAATAAGTGTTTTTTTGATTTACAATGGATGCAAAAATAACAGAATCTTCTTCAAAAGAAGTTAGCTTGACCATATCAAGATCTGATATTGGTACATTATACATAGTGCAACACGAATTGTTAAAGGAACCCGGTGTAGAATTTGCTGGTGTCATAATGAAACATCCACTTACAAAAGAATATTGGATGCGTGTTAACACGTCAAAGGGAAGTCCATTAAAGGAAATAGAAAAGGCAACAAAAACTGCTATTGAATATGCGAACGAACTAAAAAAATTAGTAAATTCTAAAATTAAAGGTGCTTAAATGAAATTTTGCCCCAAATGTGAGGCACGCCTAAAACAAGATAGCTCTGATAAAAATTCTACCTGTCCAAAATGTGGTTATAGTGAAAAGAGTATAACACAGAGAAAACAAGTTACAGTAGAAAGTAAATCAACAATTGACGTACTGGATGAAAATGAAGGTAAAGAAACTTTACCAACCATTAAAATTGATTGTGGAAAATGTGGACATGGTGAAGCTGTTTGGTGGATGCTGCAAACTAGAAGTGCAGATGAGCCAACAACACAATTTTATCGTTGTACTAAATGTAGCTACACTTGGCGTAACTACGCATAACGTTTAACTTGAACGTGTTAGACATGTGATTAAGTTTGGTATTTTCTGCAAAGACCAGTTGTTCGGATGAATGGAAAGCAATAATTTCTGCAATCTCAACTTTAGTTGAAGAAGCAACCTTCGAGTCAACTGGGGAGGGTATAACATTTAGAGGAATGGATCCTTCCCATGTTGCATTAATTGACATAGCATGGCCTAATTCCGCATTTGAAAAATACGAATGTGACAGTGATGTAAAATTCGGGGTTAGAATAGACGAATTTTCCAAATTAATCAAAAGAGCAGATAAAAAAGAAAGTATAGAGATCAGTATTTCTGAAGACAATCTCTTGCTTGTAACAATAGGCAAAAATAAGAAATATAAAATGAGATTGATTGAGAGTTCTGCAACTGATACTCCATTACCAAAAATTTCATATAATGCAAAAATTGGTTTGACATCAACAGAGTTTGATAAAATTCTTGGCGATGTTCAAGTAGTGTCAGAATATCTATCCATAAATGCTACTGCTGCCAAGGCTGAATTTTCTGGAAGGGGAGATTCTGGTGAAGCAGTAATAACTTTAGAAAAAGGAATGCCAGAAATGCCTGAGATCGACGTAAAAGAACCCAGTACGGCAACTTACAGCTTAGAGTATCTTAATAGCATTGTAAAAGCAGTGGGAGCAATTGCTGGTACAGTGATCTGTGAATATTCAACCAAGATGCCGCTAAGACTAGAATTCAAAGTTGCAAATGTGGGCAGGATTCATTTCTATTTGGCACCTCGAGTGGAAAGTTAAAGCATTTAAGGACAATTAAAAAAGGTATACTGAATTGAAACTCGTACTAAAGTTTGGAGGAACATCAATATCTTCTGCTACAAACATTAGATATGTTGCTAAACTTTTACAGTCACTATCCAAAGAACATAAGATAGTTTCTGTCTTCTCTGCAATAACTGGTGTAACTGATGATCTGCTACGCATTGCTTCCCTAATTCAAAAAGGGAATAAAGACGTTGCAAATAACTTGGCAAAAAAAATAATCAAAAACCACATGGAGGTAGCAAATCAATGTGTGAAAAATCCAAAAATACGAAGGGAACTAGTAGAAAAGATGAGGGCAGATTTATCAGAACTTGAGGAACTATTGCATGGAATGCTCTTGCTTGGAGAAGTAACTCCTCGTTCTTCCGATTATCTAATATCATTTGGTGAACGACTATCTATCAATTTGATTGCCTTTTCCTTGAATGATTTAGGTTTAAGAGCCGTAGCTCTTACAGGCAAAGACATAGGAATAGTAACAGACTCAAATTTTGGTGAAGCAAAACCTCTAATGGATACAACAAGGCTTCGTATATCTCATACAGTTGAATCTCTCTTAGAAAAAAAGACACTTCCTGTAATTGGTGGTTTTGCAGGTGCAGATCAATATGGAAACATAACAACATTTGGCAGAGGTGGTTCTGATTACACCGCAACAATAGTAGCGTCTAGCATTAAAGCAGATGAAGTTTGGTTGATGAGTGATGTAGATGGATTGATGACAACAGATCCAAAAATTGTGAAAAATGCAAAGGTGCTCAAAGAAGTATCATACACAGAAGCCATGGAAATGGCACTCTTTGGTGCAAAGTACATACATCCACGTGCGCTTGAACCCCTAGTTACAAAAAAAATTCCATTAAGAATCAGAAGCACTTTCAACATTAAGAATCTTGGTACTCTTGTTACCGCATCACCAAAAGCTGATACACAAAAAACAGTAAAGTGCGTAAGTGCAATACGACATACAGGACTAATTGATGTTAGAGGTGGAAGTATGGTAGGTGCACCTGGAACTGCAGCTACTATATTTTCTACGTTAGCAAAGGCAGGAGTTAATGTTATGATGATCTCACAGAGTCCTTCAGAGTCAAGTATTTCCATTATCGTAAAAAAGAACGATCTTGACAAAGCAGTAAATACACTTGAGATGAATCTACTAGGTAAGATAATCAAAAAAGTTGAGGTAACTGTAGATGTAGCAATAATAGCATTGATTGGTTCTGGAATGCGAGGAATTGTTGGAGTAGCATCAAAAGTGTTTGCAGCAGTAGCAAAAAAAGGCGTTAATGTTGTTATGATTGCACAAGGTTCGTCGGAATTAAATCTTGCATTTGTAGTTAAAGATGCTGATTGCAATGCTGCAGTTCAAGCATTACATGATGAATTTGAGCTTGCAAAAATAAATTAAATATAACAAAGCCAAATCTAGAACAAAGCATTTATGTAAATTGATTATTTCGATTGTATGAACAAATACTTGGTTGTGACCATAATCACTATAGTCATAGCTATGATTTTTTCAATACCCCTACTAACAGACCAATTTGTTAATGCAAAAACATTGAAAAAAATTCAATTTACACAAACACTAACTTCGATGCAAGATCCTGGGCAAGGACATGAAGGTCACCAACTTGCTATAATTTTATCTCCTAACAAAGGAGCCATTTATGATGGTTCGATAACATATACTGCAAGTGAGCCAGTACAAATTTTCATTTTACATGAAATAAACAAAGATGATGCAAAAGGACAACCAACATGGACAGTAGATGGTAATACTGTCTTTGGACTTACACTTGTAGATCCTGGTACTAATGCAGGTTCGTATGAATTTACGGGTGCTGCATTAGCATTACATACAAAAAATACAAACAAATTCACCACCACAATAAGTGTAGACGGATGGATAAGAGGACAAACACCTGAATTAATGGAAAATAAGGAAGAAACTGTTTTCGAACCCTCCTTGAAATTATCACGTTCAAGTGTTGCTGCCGAAATTCCATTACACAAAGCATTCTTTGACGAAAAATCTTCTTACTATATAATTACAGATACAAATGATAAAACATACGCCAAAACAATTTCTCAAAAACAGAAATGGAAAGTTGAAATCGCTCCTTCTTTGAGTAAAATCCCAAAAGAATCCTTGAATGACATCTACATGTTTCTTAATGGAATAGAAGGAAACGGTACGGATGGATTCCAAGATGAAGTATTTTCAAGTACCCCAGAACAAACAGAACACTATAGTGCAATACATTCTGTAACACATGTTACTTGGAAAGATGGTGAGAAACCTGAAGTTCTAGATTCTGTTCAAAAGATACTTGATGCACAAAAAGCAGGTAAAATAGAACTTGAAAAAACTAACGCAATAGTTAACATGCCACAAATTGTATGGCCCAGCGGTCAAATGGCTCTGAGGACAAACAAAACTCTCACTGATGATACACCCTATGTTGGGGGGCAGATCCTTGAGATAAATATGGAAAAGATGACTACAACCTTTGTTGCACATAGAGGATGGGGGCCTGATGGTAGAACAATATACTATATTATAACAGATGCAACACCATCTGGACTTGCTAATTTGATTGGAGTAACAAATGCACCAACCCTTGCAAAAACATTAACCAATTCAACAGAAGTAGATCTATACCAATTTACAAATGGAATCAAAGGTTCAGGACCTATTGGCTTCCAAGCAGGAATCGCCTCAGCAGCGTTAGGTGATAATACATACAGTCCTTTATGTAAAATATCTGTAGTAACGTGGAATGAATCAGTAAAACCATCCGTTCTTGAAACAATAGCAGATATCAATGCAAAGAAATCAACTGGAGATGTAACAATAGAACTAGCAAAACCACTGGATGGTGATCATATCATAAACTGCCCCTTCATAGATCCATTCCAATAAAATGAATCTTTGAAAACGGATAAATTGTATTAAAAAACGATTCATTATAGAATGACTGGAAAATTATACATCGTAGGTGTTGGTCCTGGTCATCATGATCACATGACATTTCGTGCAAAACAAGTGATTGAAGAAAGTGATACGATTGTAGGATATGAAACCTATGTAGACTTGGTGGCTGATCTTATTGAAGGTAAAGATGTCTATAGATATGCAATGACTCAGGAAGTAGAAAGAGCTCGCCAATGCATTGAGCTTGCTGAATCTGGGAAAACCGTCTCTCTTGTATCAAGTGGAGACCCTGGAATTTATGGAATGGCAGGTCTAATCTATGAGGTTCTTGCGGAATCAGGATGGGATAGAAATAATGGATTGTATGTTGAACTAGTTCCAGGCGTATCTTCGCTCAACTCTTGTGCTGCCTTAGTTGGTTCGCCACTGATGACAGATTTTGCTGTGGTAAGTATGAGTGATTTACTTGTTCCTTGGGAAATAATAGTAAAAAGAGTAGAAGCTGCAGCACAAGGAGATTTTGTCATTGTGATTTACAATCCCTCGAGCAAAAAGAGAATTCATCAACTGCAAGATACAAGGAAAATTTTATTAAAATACAGATCTCCTGCCACGCCAGTTGCGATAGTAAAAGGAGCATACAGAGAATCTCAAACAATAGTTCTTACTGATATAGAAAATTTAGAGAATCATTCTGATAAACTTGGTATGATAAGTACAGTAATTATTGGAAATTCATCTACATACATGTACAAAGATATGATGATTAATCCACGTGGTTATACATCAAAATACAATATAGTAGAACCTCAAGCAAAGAAAAATTAACATGAAACCAATACGGGTGGGTCTTACTTTACCACAGGGGTGGCTTGACGAATTCTCTGATAATAATCCATATAATCAATTCCAGTTTTCTAAATCCGTTGCACTAAAGGCAGAGCAGCTTGGTTATGATGCTGGGTATGTGTATGATCATTTTATTCCATATTATGGTGATAAACGCACACTTCCTTTTTTTGAAGCATACGTACTTCTTTCAGCAATTGCAGCAATCACAACAAAACTAAGAATTGGTCAGGTTGTTACCTGCAATTCATATCGTTTGCCATCACTTTTGGCAAAAATGGCTTCAACATTAGATGCAATAAGTAATGGAAGACTAGAATTTGGTATTGGTGCAGGTTGGTTTGAACACGAGTATAACTCATACGGTTATCACTTTGATAATGCATCAACAAGAATTGAACAACTTGATGAATCGCTAATTATAATAAAAAAAATGTGGCAGAAAGAAAAATCAAGTTTCAAAGGAAAACATTATTCTATTAAAAACGCTATATGTAGCCCAAAACCGATTCAAAACCCATATCCTCCAATAATGGTTGGTGGTGCTGGTCAGAAACTAATTGCAGTAGCTGCAAAACACGCAACACGATATAACCATCCATTTGGTACTCCAGAAATTCTACAATCAAAAATTGAAATGCTAAAAATACAATGTAAAAAAATTAAACGCAGTTTTGATGATATTGAAAATTCAGTTTTATTACGTGTTCTGGTTGGAAAAGATAAGGATGATCTAAAACAAATTGCTACTCAATTAAAAAAGAAAAATGAATCAATTTCAGAATTTATCATGCGTTCAAAGGATAGCATTGCACTTGGCACTCCTGATGAGGTGATCGAATACCTACAAAAATATGTAAATGTTGGCATTAGTTATTTTATTGTAAATTTTGTAGGACTTTCAAACTCACTTGAAATGCTTTCATTATTTTCAAAAAAAGTTAGACCACGACTTTAAACACTTTTTTTAATAGTTTCTAGAAGTTCATCTTTTAGACTTATACCATCTCTTAATGGAGAGATTATCTTAATTAGATATCTTTCTACGGTATTCTTGAGATCGGATGGATGAAGTTTTTTTTCTGAAAAATCTGATTCTAATTGTG
>JBGOUS010000027.1:0-8630 GCA_041477675.1 Nitrosopumilaceae archaeon | reverse complement strand
ATGATTATGAATCTTATGGAACACAAGATATCAGCATGATAATTGATATGACACGAAAGGTGTTTCCGATTAAAAGAGAGACAATAAAATCAAAAGCAAAAGAGATTTTTGGAGATATAAAAATCGAGGATGCCTATATGTATGAAGGAAAAGAAGGTGTGAAGGTCTTTTTGAAATCAGGTAGGATTGACATACTTCCTCACTCTCTTCATGTATGGAGTAAATTTGATAGTAAAGTAATAGAATTTTGTGATTGGCTTTTGATTAACTGTTATCAGCTAAATCCTGGTGTGAGCGGTGCCAGAAGCGAGGTTAGCTCATAAGAATATTGCAAGTTTCCATCCACATCATAGACCTCTGCCTTTACAGGGAGTGGCAGATTGTCAACAATCCAGAATTTGTTCTCTTTATCTCCTATTTTGTAAGAAACCGTGAAAGTGTCTACAAGACCAAATGCTAAAGAATTTTTGCTATGATCTGTTACAGCAACTTCTTGGGTTGTCGCACCAATGAAGACGGTGCTCCAGACTGCTTTTTTGACTAGATACTTATCTTCTAGAGCAATGTCCCTTATGGAAAAGAGAGTTTTGTCCAGAACTTGTAGGTATGGTTTAGCATCTTCTGATATTTCACCAAAGGTATAGGCACTGCTCAGAGATGTCCTTTGATCAATTTTTTTTCCTGTAGTGTCATTAATTTGAAAAAGGATCATTTGGTTTTTTGACATATCAGAAAAGAATCCAATTTTTACAGAAAATTTAGTACCATTGGAAGATATGATATCATAATGCATAGTAGGATTGTATTCGGAACCTTTACCTATGTGCCATTTACTTGCTTCTCTTGGAATTACATTTTCATTTTGTCCCGGTAGTCCTACCAAGGTTGGGTATAACAGACTTACAACTGCTGCAGAAATCATAACTATTATCCCAATCTTAGCTTTACTATTCATTTAACGCCAAACTATTTTCTAGATTTTGAGATTGGTTATGTTTTTGAATCTAGTGATAACGATACTTGCTGCAACAACTACAATCATTATCATCATAACGTTTATTGGAAATTCTGGAACGTCAGGTGCTACAGTTATTGAACCAGTCATCCACGGATGAACTTGACAGAAATATGGATAGGTGCCTTTTTCATCAAGTACAGTTTTAAATGTCTTTCCTGGGCTGAAAAGACCACTATCAAATTTACCATCTGGTCCTCCACTTGGTGTTCCGCTAGTTACAGTGTGTGAAGCGGTATCACTGTTAGTCCAAGTGATTGTAGAACCTGGAGTCACGGCTGTATCTGCAGGATCATAGAAAATTTTATTATCAACATTTGCTGCACCCGCTGCAATATCAATTGTAATTTTCATGGGAGGGTTGGGTTTTGGGCTTGGTGCAGTGCCTTCTGCAACAGATATATCAATTGCTAGGCTTCCGCTCTTTGTAGTATCAGGGTCCTTTCCCTCCGGACCAATTCCATAAACATGAATAACATAATGAGCAGTACCCGCTGGTTCTTTTACAACCATTTTCCTGAATTCTTTACCAACTGGTGCAAAGAGATGAGTTTGACCCTGTTCGTTTGAAAATGACCTTAGTAATGTTCCTTTGTCATCTACAACAAATATATCATAATGAACATCTGATTCAAACTGATTTGGATCAAATGATTTTTCAAATTCAAAGTTCCATGTGATTTCACAACCGCTTCGTGGGGTTTCAGGAGAGTAACTGTAAGCAATGACCATTCCATGTGAATCTAGACTTGTAGATCCACGTTTAATTGAATTATCTTTCGTGCATTGTTCCTCTGGTACAATGGGCGTAGGAACAACATCAAAAAAGTCAGGAGGAGTTGGCGTGTTTCCATATTCTAATAATTCAAATTGATACTGAACCGGAGCAATCCCAGCATTTACGTCAACAAAAGTGAGTGCTTTGACTGGAAATGGCATATTTGGTGCTACCCAAATTTTGTTGTCTGTAGATTTGTGCCATCCAACAACAATAGTATCAAATGTGCCGGCCTGGACAGTAACGGTTTCTTTTTGACCTGTTGGCCCTACTTGCATTCCTCCAATGGATCCAATCTTTCCCCAAGCTGGTGCATCCAAAGCTTTAGGATCAAGTCTTGTTGTAAAACCTGAAAGCCACACAATAGAGCTTTTGTAAGCTGATGCATATGGACCTATATCATCACTGAAACCAATTGGTTCTGGGGCAACTCGTCCAACCTGCATGTCGCCTTTAACAATTTTATTATCACCCTCTTTTACAAGAACTTGCATATCCCAATCACCATTTTGTGTTTTTCCCTTTACCCAGAAATCCATTTCAAACTGAGTACATGACTTGTAGTCAACTTGACAAAGATCGTACCTAAAGTAATCACCTTCTTTTAGTCCCTCTCCTACATACCAAGTATCAGCCGCAAATGCCGTTTTGATTCCTATAGGGATTATTAGTAAAAGTGCAAATAGTATGGGAACAAGATATTTTTGCAACTATTTCTTATTGAAAAAATCTCATAGTTAAATCTTTCAAATAGGCAAATATACTGGCAGAATATTATCTCGGACATGTGTGATTGTAATAAAGTGCATATCTTTGAGGTCGAATTCAAGCTTGACGGAATGACTGTTGTTCCAACACACAAAAATTGTGGAGACCATCTAAATGAAAAACAGGTAGATAAATTCCAAAAGGAATTGGTAAAATCCTGGGGTCTTGAAGAACCAAAAGAAGAGTAATTAGGCATTAAAAAAGAAAGGAAAAGGAGCCGCAAGGATCTACTTGTATTGCTTTACGTTTTCTTTACAAACATTAGCTTTGCATTGACATGTTGAATCGCAGTAACATTCTCCTTGTTCTTCACAGTCACAAACACTATCTGTTCCCGTTGGAGATCCACATCCGCATGATGCATCTGTCATATCAGGAAGATATCCTACTGGGTTTTAAAGTTTATCAAAAAATCTAGAAACGGCGTTATAGTGGTAATTTTTTTGTTATTGACAGAATCTCATTTATAGTTTTTAAAAGGAGTGATGCTTGTTGTTCAACAACTAATGGATCACTTTCAGTATCCAATGCAACCCTGAGGATGTGGATAAAATCTAGTTTTCTATTTAATGAATCCTTAATTTTAATTATATTATTTCTGTTTGTATAACCAAGATAAAAATAACAATCAGAAAGAAAGGAGTTTTGCACAAGATAGTTGTATTTTTTTTCTATAATTTTCGAATGACCGTTTGCTTCCACCATATCAGAAAATCCTATTGTGGACTTGAGCATCCTATTTAGAAGCGATGTAGAGGCCCTTTCAATTCCCAAACATTGATGCACTGTCTCAAAATTTTTGTTTATCGTATTTTTTTTAAATCCACGTATAGATTCTAACATATGTGCAGGACTGGGTCTTTTAAAATTTATTAGCGATATTGCATCTGCAAGAAAATATGCACTACATTTTACCCACAGTGATCCTAGAGGATCAGATGTTTTGACTCCTTCTTTTGCTTTTGTTGCGTAAACACCTGCATCAACTAGACAACTTTTAGTATATGAATTAGAAATCTTGGTTTGTTTTTCTTTAATTTCTGTCAGAAACATGCGTAGTTTCCATTGTTCATCAGATATGATTTGCATATTTTCAAATTGTCTTAGAATTGCAGGATTAATTTCAGAAAATGAACCATGATGAATTTTGATCATATTACCATCAATTTCGTTTACGGATTCACCTTTTTTATCATCAAATATTGTTATGTTATATTCACAACATTCAAAATTTGTATTATTACTTCTACAGCCTCCTAGTCCAATTGGAAAATGTGAAATCAAAAGTTTTGATATTAGATTTTTTAGATCCATAAAAAAATTACTTTAGTTTTTGCTATAAAGTATCAAAGCTGATAAATTTTACAAAACCATGCAATGCTAAAACATTGCTTTAAATTGCTAATTCCTTATGGCTTTTAGCAAGCTCCTGTGGTGTAGTCCGGCTAAGCATACTGCCCTCTCAAGGCAGTGATCCCGGGTTCAAATCCCGGCGGGAGCATAGAATTTTGTTTTTAATTTTCTAATTATTTTTTAAAAGACATGACTATCATTTGCGGTTACCTAGAAATACAAGTTAAGAATTATACAACGCATGGTAGGACCAAAAGATGGTGGATTTGGTTTTGATGGTGCACCAAAATATTCTAAATTAGAAGATAAAAATGTCATTTGTGTTCAGTGTCAAGCAGGTCAACATGACAAATGTCTTGCTAAAAACAATCCAGACATACTTTGTGACTGTGAGTTATGCATGTTTTCGTAATTTTATCATGTGAAAAAACTTGTAGGATAAAAGTTTTTTGATATCCTAAAACAATAGAGTCGTCAGAGTTTGTCCTAATTGACATATTACGAATTGAGAAACCACCCATGTTCCACAAAAAATAAACAAATATTTGTCAACAACGTAATTTAGATGATGAATATTTTCTTGATCTGATAAAACATATACTCAAGATTCCTTTGTAATTCTTCTAACTACTATTTGGTGACCTTCATGTATATGTGAGACGTGATTTGATTTTATTATTTCTGCTATTTTTATATCTGAAAAATATTTTTCATTGTATCTACCCAAGGCTCTCTTGCAATTGTGACAATAGATTTCTTTAAAATCCATGTTGATGAAAAACATGTTATGATATTTTAAGATAAAGTCAGAATTCTATGGGTGATAATGTAGGATGATCCTTGTTTTCTAGAAATTTAATTCTAGAAATCTTATAATAAATTACCTCACCTCGTCTTTCTATAACAGCAATTACTGGTTCTTTCCCCATTTTTGTTATTTGTCCTATCTGTTTTTGCAACAATCCCATTTTTTCTCGTTTTCCCTCACTTAATCCAAACACCACATATTTAGCCGCTTTTTCACCAAATTGCCCCCTTTCATAAACTCTAAAATCAGAACCAAATCCAAAACCATTTTTTGCTATGTATCCCTTTGTTCTAAGATCACGATAGATAAGAAATTTTGTTAATATATCAGTATCAAATTTTATACATTCCTGCATCAGAGAATCAAAGTTAATTTGTTGACTTGTTTTTATTATTTTAAGCTTGTCAGCATATAGAAGATAAAGTGATTCAAAGGGTTTTAAGAAAAATTTTTTCTTAATAATTTCTCCAAAACCTTTTTGCTCCAAACTATTCTGCATGTTTTTATCTGAGACCAAAGTATGGTCTTTTACCAATACTCCCTCTACTTTGAACTCAATATCTGACACGTCTTCCAACAAGTTGGTTAACAATATAATACTACGTGCCATGATCTAATCATATTCTAAAAGATGTGTGACAAGATCTCACGGTTAAAATAAGGGTTTCAGATAATCAATCAAAAGTGTTGTTATGCACGGAGCAAATTATAGAATTGGTAATGGTCAACCGTATACTAGAAAGAAGTACATTAAAGGTAAACCCCAGATAAAAATAGCCAAGTTTTCTGGTGGACAAAGGGCAGATTATGATTACTGTGTACAACTCTGTTCAAGTGAAAAAGTTCAGATAAGACATATGGCAATAGAAGCAGCTAGACTATCAGCAAACAAAAAGATTGAACAGGTAACTGGTGAAACTGGTTACTTTTCCACTCTTAGAATTTATCCTCATATTTTACTTAGAGAAAACAAGATGATTGCAACAGCTGGTGCAGACAGACTTCAGGAAGGAATGAGAGGAGCTTTTGGAAAAGCAGTAAGTTTGGCTGCACGAGTAAATCGAAATCAATGCATCATGGAGGTTTATGTTAAAAAAGAACACCTAGAAGTTGCGAAAAAGGCGTTGCACGGTGCTGCAGTAAAGCTGCCTATGACCCCCTCAATTAAGGTAATTTCCTTAAAGACCGCTGTTGCTTAATTTTAGCGCGTCAAGAATTTTTAGTTGGTTTTTATTTAAGATATCAAGGAATTGGAGAAATTCTTCATTTGTAGGACTACGTTTTAAAATTCTCCTGCATTGATAATAAAACGAATTGTAAAGTCTGCCAATCACCACGCCATAACCAAAAGAATCAGAATGAATCCGTAATTTTTCTAGTGAATTTATTATTTTATAAATTTCATCCGTGTTTTCCGCCACTTCATTAATTTTCTGATTAATTTTTTCTTCTAGTTTCTTATCCATATTCTATCTAGATAATGCGTGATTAAAAATAGTATTATGAATCAGTACGCTTTAATAGACTAGAATTTTCTAAATCGTTTAAGCGGTTGTAGTACAGCTTGGTTAATATGCGGGATTGCCAATTCCGCGACCCGGGTTCAAATCCCGGCAACCGCATTCATTGTTTTTTTAGACCATTTTTAATAATTTCAAATGCATTAATGGCTCTTTCTGGTTTTGGGAGTTGAATCATAAAAACATTAGATTTGCCATATTCTGAATGTGGAGAAGAGAGTGCAAGCATGGAAGAAGATGTAAGAGATTCAAAGAATTCAATTGATTCATTTGCATATAGTAACAATTTTTCGTTAATTCCTCCATGTGAAAAATTTAATGAAATTTCAACAAATACATGTCCTAGTCCATCTTGAAGGATATTGAGATTAGTTTCAACAGATACAGGTTTACCTGCAATTGTTCTCATGATATCATCAAACCGTTTTTCTTCAAATATGATGCAGGGAACTTTTGTTCCATTATAATCAAATATGGTTATCTCTTTGTGGACTTTTGCAAGAAGCCCTTCCATTTCATCGTTGGTCATAATCAAGTTCCATCGAGTTCTTCAGGATCGTTCGATCCACTCCCTTAATCACAAATGGAGTTATGAAGGCAGTTATGATAGAAATAATCCCTATCATTGGGAACAAAAAAGCGCTAACTGCACCCATATCTACTCCAACCTTTACTATTACGATTGAAAATTCGCCTCTTGGGGAAAGAGCTAGTGAGGAACGAATTGTTTTGTTGAATCCCTGTCTAAACAGAAATCCACCAAATAAGGTACCAGCAAATTTTACAAATATTGACACAGTGATGAAAACTAAAGCGATCAATATGTAATTCTGCAATTGGTTTATGTCCATTAACGCACCTACAGAAACAAAGAAGATTGCAACGAACATGTCTTTGATGGGACTTGCTAGAACCTTGGAGACTTCGGACGATTTTGATTCAGCTACAAGAACACCTGCCAGGAATGCACCTATTCCAACTGATAAGCCAACTAGATTAGAAAACAAAGCATATCCGAAACATAGTCCAAGTACAGAAATTAACAGAATTTCATGATGCCCAGTATTTGCTACACGATCTATTAATTTTGGAATTATTCTTGCGCCTATAGTTAATGTACCAACTATTAATGCTGCAGCAACACCACTTATGATTATAATATTTTCAATTGACACGTTGTTTACAAGCGCAACAGACTGTAAAGAAGCAATGAGAATGACTGCGATAATATCTTCAACAATCAGAATGCCAAGAACTAGCACGGTGGATTCTTTTTTGATCTTCCCCATATCTTCAAGAATTTTAATTATTATTGCAGTACTACTGATTGATAGCGCTGCTGCCAAGAATAATGAATCCATGAAATTAAGTCCAATTGAGATTCCTAAGAGAAATATAATTCCCAATGCAAGAAAAAGCTCTATTGTTGCCATGCCGATCGCTACTTTTCCTATGGATTTTATTTTGGCAATAGGAAACTCTATTCCAATTACAAATAGAAGTAAAATTATTCCTATATCTGCAAAAACGTTTAGGATTTTAAGATCAGATAAAGCAATTATGCTTTGCATACCAGAAGGAGACCCTATTCCACCAGGTAAAAAAGAAGTCCAGAGAGGAGAAAGTGGTCCTATTAGCATTCCCGCAAATAGGTATCCAATGATAATAGGTTGACGTATTTTAAAAAATGCTAGTGTGACTACAGCAGCTAAGATCATAATTATTGCAAGATCTCCTATGAAATCCTCTTTTGGTAGCTCATAGGTAGGGATTTGAAGAAAAAACTCTTGCATAGGATCGAATGAACTCTTTCATTTAAAAATGGTGTGTTGCAAAATCAAATTAACGCTAAACTATTAAAATTATAAAATGGTTGTTTTTGGTATTTTTGATAGTTCCATTTCCTGCCAGTTATGTGGTCGTGGATATGCTACTAATCCTTCTAATCTTGATGTAAAAAGTAAAAACCACGGCAAGGATATGATATTCTAAATAATATTAACTATCTTTGCAAGCATCTGAGCCTTTTCATTGTCAGAATTTATTATTTTGTGGTTAGTGTATTTAAAGTCAAAATAAATCAAATCCACCATCTTTGATTTGTCCATATTTACTATTGTTGCAGAATTAGAACTTGGAATATTTGTATTAGTAAGAATTACAAGTTTGTCTACAAGCGCAGAGGATTTTGAAACGTTTGAAATCTCTTCAAAGTTCTCGCTATGTTTTTGATTCATCACAACGGCTATGCCTATTTTAGCACCATATGGATCTTGATAAATGATATCAAGTGGTTGATTTTGTTTTTCTAATTTTCCGATATTGCCCATTTCATGAGCAAAATTGACCAAGTTTGCAACCGCTTTCTTTAGTTGAGAACTCACATCT
>JBGOUS010000153.1:0-3371 GCA_041477675.1 Nitrosopumilaceae archaeon | reverse complement strand
ATTGTTCCACATGTTCATGTACATGTGATACCAAGATATACCTCAACAGGCGCAGCTTGGCCAAAAAGAAGCATTGCTACTGAGAAAGAGCTTGAAGAGCTTGCAACTAAAATAAGAAACTGTATGAAACTATCTTGATTTTTTTTCTGAAGGCATGTCGTCTATATCTTTAGTAAGACGATGTTTCTTTATGTAATCAAATAATACTTCAGGACTCTCAATCTTATAATATCTCATCAAACTCTCTATGTTTTTGTCATCAAAAATATTATATCCGGCTTTTTTATTTTTTGATTTCAAAGAACTTTTAGATTTTTCGTTTTGCACTAAAATAATTTTGTTTTCATCCTTCATAAAGGTTATTTGTCATAATTTTAAAAAAAATAACCACTTTTTGGCTGTTCTCTCCATAAAAAATCAATTCAGCTCTTTGATTATAGATTCCATGTCTTTTCTTGTTAAACCAATCCCCATTTTGGCATCACGTCATGCGAGGATCTTTCCGTCTTGAAAGGCAATCATTGTTGGCACAAGTTGAATGTTAAATCTGTCCCAAAGTAGATTTTCATCTTCATCTACAAGTGCTCCTTTTTTTTCTATACTCTCGGAGTTGATTTCTTCAAAGATTGGTTTGAAATTTGCACAATAAGGACACCAACTTGCATAGAATAGAATCAATGTTTTTTTACTATTTCCCAATACTTTGGCATCAAATTCTTCTGGTAAGACATGTTCCATGGTATCACATTAAATTACAAAATATTTAGAGATACGTATCATTGTCATTATTGGTTTGGATTGTATCTTAGAAATGCACCAATCTTTCCAATGCTTGAAAGCATTGTACCATGCTCCGTAACTCCTGATACTACCTCTATTTTTGCACCAACCTCGCCTGCTATTAAAGAAAGATAATCAACAATGTCTCGCTCTGTTGATTCCAAATCCGTGCTTTTACAATTTGGGCATGGCAACCTTAGCAATTCCTGGATTCTTTGGATCATTTTTGGTCTTTCTACAATTTCAGTCTGAACATTTTGACACCGCTTGCATGTGATGTCTATTTTTCTAAGATTTGTATCATCAGTGATCAGAATGGTATCAACAACATTTCTTTTTAAAAGATCAATCACCTCATTTAATCCATAAGCTGCCTTGCCGCGAAAATTATTTATGTCATTGAAAAGTTTCTCAACTAGTTTTTTTTCTTCAACCATTCTGTAATCTGATAAAACCTCCTGTGCTCTGGCAAAAGCCTCGCGTACTCCTTCTGAACCAGCATATGATGTATCCAGTGTAGCAATTATCATGTTTTGTAGTCTGTATTCCAGATATTCCTCTTTAACGAAATTCTCCTTTGTCGGGCCTGGACCAGATACAACAAGACCCTTGATTGGATAGATATCGATGAAATACTCTCGTGTAGTGTGCGCAACTCTGTGATAATATTCCCCAAGCTCCATCTCTCGCAGCCTTTCAAACCTTCTTGCAGACTGTCCACCCTGTCTGTGTTTTCCTGCTACTCCAGATGATGTCTCTGATAAAACTTCAAGCTTGTCTCCATGCAAAAGACCCCATCCTGCATCCTTTGCATCAATGGCTAAAAATCCAATCAGGTTATCGTCTTTTAGCATTTCTTTTAGTAAATCTACATGGAAATGATCATCGCATCTGTACAGAAAAGTTTGAAGCTCCTTTGGTGGTTCCAGTTCATACATTTTGATTACTTCGCTTCCTATGGGTCCTCCTCCTTCTGGTGGCAATGCACCACAAAAAATAACCAGTCCCTTTTCTGGGGGTTTTTTGTATAACTTTAATCGCTGGATTACTCGAGAAAGAGCATCTACTACATGGGTTCGTGTAAGATCTGATTTGATGTTGTCTGCAGTTCCTTGTTCTGTACGCAAACCGTTTATTACTTCATGTAATGCTTTTTTTGGCGGCATGTACAATGAGATTAGTTCTGTACCTCGACCTGACTTGTCAGAAAGATCTTCAAGTGTTTTTCTTAATTTGTAAAGCTTTACAGAATCTTGTTTTTCAATTGTGGGTTTGACCATGATTTGACCCCTCTAGTTCAGAATATTAAGTTTGGTTCGGTGTGAATTTGAAATTCTGTAAAACAAAATATGGCTCATGTCATAATCTAATGTCATGGTTTTATCGTTATGATGTTTTGGTTTCTTTAACAACCTTAAGAACTTCATCTGTTATTTTTGCATAGTTTGCATTTGTATCAGAACTTAATAAAAGAAGAATATCCTTTCCAATCGGGATTGTATATCGTATAACCTTTTCATATTTTGTCAGAGAAAATTCTGGTTTTCCAATCTGATTGGCAAGATGGTCTCGTGTTTTATGTCTGAGTTTTGCATAGTATATTGACATTTGAATCTGTTCTGGTGTGAGCATGCTAGTTGCGTCTTGACGCATCTTACTACAGGTCAGTTCACCATTACTAGTAAAGACTCCAACAAAACGTAAGGCTTGATCAATTCTTATTATTTTTTCACAGAATGCTTCGTCAAACATGTGATTTTCTTTAATGATGTATCTTATCTCCTTTTGCTTCTCTTGTATCCAAGAAAACGAATTAACCTCACAGTTAACTTTGATTAGAAAATTACATCAAGATTTGTCAAGAACTTGTCTAAAGACTGAAAGAGGTTGCGCCCCAACTATCTTTACAACTTTGTTATTAGTAATTACAAAAAATGACGGAGTCGCATCGATTCCAATTTTTTTACCAAATTGTTCATTATCAAGCACTTTTTGTCTGTATTTGTTGTCATCCATGCATTTGTTAAACTGACTTAGATCAAGGTTTACTGTCTTGGCAAATTGTGAAAGAGAGTCTCTTGTAACCCATCCCGTGTTTTCCCCTGCCCAGTTATTGTAGGTTTCATCATGATATTCCCAATATTTTCCTTGGTCATTTGCACAGTATGTTGCTTGGGCGGCAAGAACAGAAACAGGACCATTTAGAGGAAAGTCTCTAAATACAAAATTTGCTTTTCCTGTTTTTACATATTCTTCCATTATGGAATCTTTGCTATCTTGATGAAACCTGTGACAATAAGTACACTGATAATCTCCCCATTCTAATATTGTAATTTTTGCATCAGGATTTCCCATGAGAGGAGAGCCATTTTGCACAAGTGTCTGCGTAGTTATCTTTGGAGTGTCTTGGCCCTGATTTTGAAAATAATACGCTACAATTATTATTGCAATTATGGCTGGTATAGCAAGTAAATAGTATTTTTTCACATATGCGATGGATTTTGAATTAAATATTAAGATTGTCAAAATTCAATTACATGTAAAACCATTAGGATATCCTTGCGAGATTTGATAAAAACACTACAAAAAGT
>JBGOUS010000031.1:0-8050 GCA_041477675.1 Nitrosopumilaceae archaeon | reverse complement strand
TTTAGAATTGCAGAAAGATGAGTAAGATCTCCACCTGTGCCACTGTTAGAATCCTGAATAAACTTGATCTTTTTACCACTTACTGTTTTTCTATCTTCAAAATATCTTTTTATTTGGTTGCCTATTCCATTGAAGTCTGCTAGTATTATTATCTCCTCGATGAAATCAAAAGACGATACGTATTTTACGATGTAATCTATGAGCGGTTTTCCCTCAATAGGAATCATTGCTTTTGGAAAATAATCTGTAAATGGTTTTCCTCTGGTTCCCTTTCCACCAGCTAAAATTACAATTTTCAAATTTTATCGATATGATTTTTGTTTTCTTCTTCTAGCGCCTGGTCCACCAAACTTCTTTGGTTCTTTTCTTCTGTCATCTCCGCTTAAGAGATGTTTGTCGAAATCGTTTAGGCGTTTTTTGAGATCCTCTCGTATTGTTTTTGTAAACGGATGATCCTTTGGCTCCTTTTTGGATTTGGTCCAACCAGTTAGTGCTCTTGATATTGCTACCGCACTAGCATATGCTTGACCCATAAAACCTCCCCCATTAACTCTTACAGAAAGATCAATTTTATCTCGTAAATCCCCAGCTATTTCAAGAGGACCAAGCATTATTTCTCTAGCAGTTTCTTGTTGAATCATCTCTACCGGTGTATTATTAATTCTAACTCTGCCCATTCCCTTAGATATGTGCACATGTGCTCTAGCAGTTTTTCTTGTTGCAAAATAATTTTCAACCTTTACCATCTACTCATGCCACCCAACCATTTTTCCAAGTTCACCAACACTTGTGTAATATGGGGAAGCCTTTCTAATTCTGGCATCATCAAATTGAGTTCTTGAAATAGTTCTAAATTCATTTGGAACACCCAAATACACTCTTAGTCGACTAAATGCTGCCTTACCGGAAGATTTGGTTTTTGGAAGCATTCCCCTTACCATCTTAGTAATCATAGTATCTGGTCTTCTTGGATGAAACGGACCAAACTTTGGATTATTGATACTTGCAATCTCGAGAAATTCTCTATATTCTCTTATGATGGATTCTCTACTTCCACTGATCATGATATTTTCAGAATTTACAATAACTATTCTATTGCCCTCAAGTAGAAGTTTTGCTACATGTGAACACAACCTTC
This sequence comes from Nitrosopumilaceae archaeon, assembly GCA_041477675.1. Lineage (GTDB taxonomy): Archaea > Thermoproteota > Nitrososphaeria > Nitrososphaerales > Nitrosopumilaceae > UBA8516. Next base: position 6,912 of record JBGOUS010000031.1, on the reverse strand, counting down.
CTGCAATCATGTTTGTTCCATCCACGATTATGGTCTGAGGGTTTTTTGCTACCACCTTTGTTTCTACTTGTTGTTTAGCCAATTATTGTAACTCCTTTTCCTGTTGGATGATTTTTGATAAGTTCTGTGTAACTCAAAATATTTCCTCCTTGTTGAAGTATCTTTTGAGCACCAGAGTTTGAAATGGAAAAGGAACAAAGTGTAATTTTATGTGACATGTCACCTGTTCCAAGAACTTTACCTGGAACTATTATCACATCACCATTTTTTGTCAATTTGTCTATTTTGCTAATATTAATTGTTCTTCTGGCAGAAGATGGTTTCAATGCGAGTTCTGCAAGTTTTGACCATATTGGTGCTTTGTTATTCTTAGAAGCTTCTTTTAGCTCCTTTGCCATATGTAGTACGACAGCATTGGTCATTTGTATAATTGCCATTTTTAACCCAAATATAATGTATGCTCAACTAGAGAGCTGAAATTACTTGTCTGAAACCCTCTAATCTTTTTGTTATTTCATCTACACCAGTAAGCACTATCTGAGCTGGAGATAGAGCACCTGTAGTTTCTATGGTCAAAAGATGATCTTCTGGGCCTCCACCTTCAGTTAGAACTGAAACCGTCGCAGCATTCCATTTTGCATGCTCTGTGCCTCTACCCAACCTTGCATACGCCTCAAGCTTGATCTTTTGACCTGGAGCAAGCTCCACTATTGGAATTTTATCACTGACTGACTTAACTATATCATCTTCTGATGTAAGTTCAGCCGAAGTAATTGTTCTTGTGGCATCAGAAGAACCGGAATCAATCATTAGCATTACTCTGCAATGTGTACAGCCAACTTCACTCTTACAATCGCAATTTGATGGTTCAGCAAATCTTGCCAAATCGGTTTTGAGCGGAATCATGGCAAGTCTGTGCGCTATGCCCTCGTCAGCTAAAACAGAGGAGTTTTCAATTATTACAACATCATCAATAGCAAAAACAGGTACTCCTGTAAGACATATTCTTCTTAACGCATTAGCATATTGTAGAGGCATTCCCTTTAACTTTACAACAATTCTTTGCTCATTTTGTTCAACTATTTCGAGAGAAACCAAGTCTTAGCAGAAAAAGTTCCTAATCCAAATAAAAATCTAGCGAGTTTTTTGCGTATAGATAAATACCAAAGTCGAATATCCAAATTATGGTCGATAAAGTAACCGTAGTAAGACTTGCAGTTGAAGGAGAAAAGTTTGAACTTCTTGTAAAACCAGATCCCGCCCTTGAATACAAACTGGGAAAAAGAAAGGACATATCGACAGTTCTTATCTCCGACGACATTTATTCTGACTCTAATAAAGGAACACGCGCATCAACTGAAAAACTAATGAAAGCATTCAAGACCACTGACCCTATCACTATCGCTACCCTCATACTACAAAAAGGTGATCTTAACTTAACTACTGATCAAAGACGAAAGATGGTTTTAGAAAAACGCAAACAGATTGTGGATTTTATTGCAAAAACATACGTAGATCCACGTTCACATCTGCCACATCCTCCACTTAGGATAGAACAGGCCATGGATGATGCACGCATATCTGTAGATCCATTCAGAAATACAGATGAACAAACAAAAGACATCGTAGAACAATTACGATCTATTATTCCACTTAAATCAGAAAACATGATCCTTGAAATTCTAGTGCCAGCACAGTTTGCAGCACAATCATATTCTGTTTTAAAATCTACTGGAACTTTAAAAAAAGAAGAATGGCAATCTAATGGTTCTCTCAAAGTAATACTAGATATACCGGCTGCAGCAAGAGCAAATGTGATAGATAGATTGGGATCTGTAACAAAGGGCTCCGCTTCTATTGAGGTAGCAAAATGATGGAAGTAGCAAAAAGAAGATATGTAATTCCTGGCGATGTAATAATAACTGGTCCATACAGACTAGAACAGAACGTCTATCAAGATGGAGATAGAATTATCTCAACTAGTGTAGGGATATCCGAAATTTATGAGAACGCAGTACGTGTTATACCGCTTTCTGGAATGTACATGCCAAAAACTAATGACTTGATCATAGGAAAAGTAATAGGACATTCTTCATTATCTTGGGAATTTGACATAAATTCATGTTTTGTTGGATTCTTGCCAGCTCAGGATGTATTTGGAAGAGATTATTCTCCAACAAAAGACGAGTTAAAGGCTCGACTAGACAAAGGTGATTTAGTAGCTGTTAGAGTTGCTAATTTTGATAGATCTAGAGATCCACTTCTTACTATACAAGACAGAGATTTGGGAAAAATCGAATCAGGTGAACTGATAAAAATTGCTCCAAGCAAGATTCCACGACTTATTGGAAAGCGCGGTTCCATGATTCAAACAATTGAAATGGCAACAAAAGCCATTGTGACTATTGGTCAAAATGGACTGATTGTTGTTTCTTGCGAAGATCCAGTTGGATTATTAAAGGCCATAGAAGCAGTGAAAATGGTTGATGATCAAGCACATACGCCGAATTTGACTGAAAGAGTCAAATCTATGCTTGGAATAGCACTGGGTGAAAATAATGACACAATTAATGACGGAAAATGGAATTAGATGTGATGGTCGAAGGATAGACCAAATAAGAAATGTTTCCATAAAGGTAGGAATTCTAAAAAATGCTGATGGTTCAGCATACATAGAATTTGGTAAAAACAAAATTCTTGCAGGAGTTTTTGGACCAAGAGATGTACATCCAAAACACATGGCAGATCAAGACAGTGGCATTTTACGATGTAGATATCACATGTCACCATTTTCTGTGACAGAAAGAAAAAATCCTGCTCCTTCTAGAAGAGAAATTGAAATATCCAAAGTCATCAAAGAGGCTCTACAACCAGCAGTAATACTCAAGGATTTTCCAAGAACAGTAGTAGATGTATTTATCGAAGTTCTTCAAGCTGATGGTGGCTCTCGATGCGCTGCACTAGACGCAGCGTCGGTTGCACTAGTAGATGCAGGAATACCAATGCGAGATATAGTATCTGCATGTGCTGCAGGAAAGGTAGCTGACAAGATTGTTCTTGATGTAAATGATGAGGAAGACAAAGAAGGACAGGCAGATATGCCCGTGGCATACATGCCAAATCTTGGTAAAATTACCCTAATGCAACTTGATGGAATCTTGACTCCTGATGAATACAAAAAATGCCTCGAAACCGCAATAGGTGGTTGCAAGCAAGTTTATGAAATCCAGAAAAAAGCCTTGATGGAAAAATACTTCAAAAACGGAGAGACCTAAGAATGACAACTTCTGTAATCATAGAACAACTAAAAAGGGATAAGATTCTTGAGCTTCTAAATCAAGGAAAACGTATTGATGGAAGAGGCTTACACGATCAACGACCACCTTCAATTGAAACTGGAGTAATTCCAAAAGCAAATGGTTCTGCAAGAGTAAAACTAGGCTATACTGAGGTAATCACTGGAGTTAAGATACAACCTGACAAACCTTTCCCAGATCTTGGTGATAAAGGAATTTTGATTTGCACTGCAGAAATACTTCCCCTAGCAGATCCTAAAGCTGAACCTGGCCCACCCGGAGAAGAGGTTATTGAATTAGCTAGAGTCGTCGACAGAGGTATCAGAGAAACTGAGATGATTGATCTAAAGCAACTTGTCTTAATAAAAGACAAATCTGTAATAGGAATATTTGTTGATAGTAGTGTGTTAAATACTGATGGAAATCTCTTTGACGCATGTTCTTATGCAGCTGTTGCGGCAATTTTATCATGCACTGTTCCAAAATATGAAACCAAAGATGATGTGCCAGCACTAGTTGAGGGAGTAACATCGAAACCTCCAATAAAAACAATTCCCGTTTCTGTAACGATGGCTCGAATAGGTGATCATATTATAGTTGATCCAACTGCTGATGAAGAAGCCTGTATGAATGCTAGAATAACAATCACCACTAATTCTGATGGTAACATATGTGCTTTACAAAAAGGAGGCAGCGATGGGTTTAGCGTTGAACAACTTTTAAAATGTTCAGAAATCGCACTTTCAGTGGGACCAAAAATAAGGAAGCAACTTGAGCAATTGATGTAATATGGCTAAAGGCAAGAGTGCATCATTGAGAGGACTTGGGGCAAAATATGGTCTCAAACCACGCAAGAAATTCACGGCAGTTCATAGACTGCTCAAAGCAAAAAGAAAATGTAGTGAATGCGGTTCTAGTAAATTTGGCAGAGAAGCTGTAGGAATATGGGCTTGTAAGAAATGTGGTTTCAAAGTAGCAGGTCTTGCATATGATGTCAAAATATAGAGCAAAAATAGAAATCTCTGCAGAGAAAAAAACTAAATCAATATTTGATTCTCTCCAGACTGATGAAAAGTTTTTTTCTGAAAATCCAACAAAAACCAAAATGTTACTTGACAACAAAATAACAATTTTGATCGATGCCCAAGAGATGTCTCATCTGCGAGCAAATTTGAATTCTACATTACGTCTTGTTCAAACAAGTAATGATTCTATTGAATCGGTAAAAATATAAGCAAAGCACCTTGTGGATTGAACATGTCTGCCAGCGGTCAACAATTTCCTCCTTGGTTACAAGAACAAGTTGCACGATTACAAAATTTACAACAAAACCTTCAATCAATAATGGGCCAAAAACAGCACCTTGAGATGGAACAATTAGAAACAGAAAGGGCACTGGAAGTATTAAAAAAAGCGGCAGATGCTGATGCAGTATTCAAAAGCGCTGGCCCTCTATTAATAAAATCAACAAAACAAAATCTGATTACTGAACTTGAAGAAAAAAAAGAACTCTCAAACACACGCGTTACTGTATTATCGAAACAAGAAGTACGGATTAAAGAGAACCTGAAAGAAGTAGAAGATAAGATAAAAACCATGTTACAGGGTCAGGCAGGAGTCCAACCACAAAAAACTGATACTCCCAAATAAAATATTAACAAATTCTTACATCTTTTCATTATATGAAATTAGAAGAACTACGTATGATAGTTGATGAAAGGGAAAGAAAAAGTGGAATCCCTGATCTTTTACGAGCAGTTGGAGTAAAGATCGAACTAACTAATCTCCCAATAGGTGATTATATAGTAGCACCAGAAACCATTGTAGAGAGGAAAAGCATTCAAGATCTTATCTCTTCTGTTTTTGATGGAAGACTCTTTGATCAGTGTAGCAGACTCAAAGAACATTATGAACATCCAGCAATTTTGATGGAAGGCAACGTTGATGTCATTGATGAAATTACAGAAAACCCTCTTGTTTTTTATGGTGCATTATCATCTATTGTTTTAGACTTTAACATTCCGATTATCCCAACTCCAAGTGCCTCGCATTCTGCAAAATTATTGATCTCTATGTGTGCTAGACAGAATACAAACAAAGGGCCTTTCTTAAAAAAAATAAAAAAATCAGATGACATACAAAGGCAACAACTATCTGTTCTGTGTAGTCTTCCTGGAGTAGGAGAAAAATTAGCTACACGAATGCTAGAAAAGTTTGGTTCTCCAAGTAACACTCTAAAGGCATCTTACATAGAACTTACAAAAATACAAGGTTTGGGGGAATCCCGCGCCCTTAAAATAAGAAAAATGCTTGATGCTGAAAGTAAATTCAAGAAAAAAATAGATCAAAAAACATTACATGATATTAACACATAATTCAAATATCTTCTTTCAACTTGATCAAATGAAATGATTCTTTCATATTCTTGGTTTGTCGAAAATCTTTATGATAATGATATTGTAATTTTAGATTCTTAAGGAAATGTAGCATCTTCTTATACTAACATTCTAAATTCTCAACCTCTAGGTACTAGAGAAATTTATAAAAGTAAATCAATATGATGCAAACGTGGTTTTAGACACAGAACCATCTGCAAAGCTATCAAGATCTCTTGGAATTGATGACAAAAAACTGTAATAATTTATGGCGATTACTTGGATCCATCATAGCTAGAATATCCTGGTAGAAGACTATTGCTTGCTCGGTTTACGACTAAGTTTGTTTCCACAAAGAGGGCATTTTGATATCCCTGAAAAAGTCTTCTGACAGCCAGAGCAAAAATAGGCCCAATTTGCTATATGTGTTATTCCCTCTGTCATGATTGGAACTACTTTGAGATTTAGATGCTTAGAAAGATTTGATACTGCAAAATCATCTGTAACCAGTTCTGCTTTAAGCTGAAGACACAATGCAATAACTGAAATATCTCCTGAGGAAAGATTTTGAAAATCACCTATATCTTTGGACTTTTGTATGACTTCTTTGACATATTCTGTTTCAGGTATCATTATTTCGAGCCTTTTTGTTTCAAGAAGAGCCTCAACTGCGTTGTGGCTTCTCTTGATGTGTTTTACTTCATCAAAAACATCTTGTGTTGTAAAGCATTTTTCTGAAGATGCAAAAGGAATTCCAGCATAAAAAGCACTCGCATCTAAAACGCTAAAAACCAAGTTTACTCATCTGTCTTAAACCCCGCTTTTTTAGTCTTACAAACACTGCACGTTTCTTGTATTTTCGTATTGTAATCACGTCATCATATCTTGCTGGCTTTACTACCTGTGCATCCATGATTATATTGGAATCATGAGAATTGACTATCTCTATTTTCTCATCTGGTACAACCAATGATGGTAACCTGTTTACTGGTGCTACAGGTGTAATTATTAGTACATCAAGACTTTCATGCAAGATCGGACCGCCAAGTGAATATGAATGACCTGTAGAACCACTTGGAGTAGATACTATGACTCCATCCATCCTTTGTGTAACTGTATCGTTTTGAAATCTAATCTCAAAAAGAGATGTCTTTGTAAGATTTTGTCTGTTTAAATAAATTTCATTTAATGCTGGAGGATATTCCTGTCCTCTACATGAAGCAACTACTCTTATTCTCTTA
>JBGOUS010000132.1:0-3824 GCA_041477675.1 Nitrosopumilaceae archaeon | reverse complement strand
GGAGAAAAAAATGATAGACTTTACTTCAACACCAATCATTCTAACTATAATACTGGGAGCAGTCGGTGTGATCCTTCCAGTAATTAATGTAATAAGAAAAGAGAAGGGCTCGTCTTCATTTTATGGAGCAATAACATTTGGAGCACTGATTTCAGCAATTGGTTTTGTTGCATACCAAATCATAACTCATCAGGTTGCACCTGCTGCCATATTTTCAGAAAATGTCTTGGTAGATGATATGTTTGGATCATTTTTTGCAATAGCGATGCTCATCGTTTCAATAATGACAACGGTTGGTTCATTTAGTTACATGAGGGGAAAAGCACACCCAGCTGTATACTATTCTCTAATTTTGCTTGCATCAGCTGGAATGGTGCTTATTGCATATTCTACTGACTTGGTAATGTTACTTGTGGCTTGGGAACTCATGAGCATTCCAACTTATGTTCTTGCAGGATTCATGAAAAAAGATCCAACATCCAATGAGGCTGCACTCAAATACTTTCTGTTTGGTGCATTGTCATCAGCAATCATAATCTATGGAATCTCAATTGCATATGGTCTTACTGGTTCAACAAATATTGCACATGTAATTTCAGGGTTCTCACATCTTGGACCTGATATGATGCCTCTTGCGCTTCTTTCAGTTGCAATGTTTATTGCAGGATTTGGATTCAAGATGGGACTTGTACCCTTTCATATGTGGCTACCGGATGCATACGAGGGCGCTCCAACAACAATATCTGCGCTTTTAGCTGCTGGAACAAAGAAAGCCGGATTTGCTGCAGCTTTACGTGTTGTTATCATGGGAACCGTTGCACTTAATTTGGAATGGACATTTGCACTTGGAATAATTGCTATTATGACAATGACTGTTGGAAATTTGGCTGCGATTATGCAAAAAAACATCACCAGAATGTTGGCATATTCTAGCATCGCACAAGCAGGTTACATTCTGATTGGTTTGAGCATTGCTCCATTTTCACAAATTGGAATCCAAGCTTCACTTTTCCATATACTAAATCATGCAGTGATGAAAGGTGCAGCCTTCATTGCAGCTGCTGGCATAATCACAACTTTGGGGATTTCACATCTTGAGAAGATACGCGGTCTGGGCAAACGAATGCCAATAACATCATTGGGATTAGTGGTTTCACTTCTTGCATTAGCTGGAGTTCCACCGCTGAATGGATTTTGGAGTAAACTTATGTTGTTTGGTTCTGCTATCGATGCAGGTTCTGTTGTCTCATGGGCCCCATATCTTGCAATAGCTGGAGTTCTAAACAGTGCACTCTCACTAGCTTACTATGGTTGGATAATTAGAAAAATGTACTTCGAAGAAGGTGAATCAGACAAGCGAGTAAAAGAGCCAAAATCAATAATTGCTGTAATGATATTTTCAATTATCTTCATTGTGGGAATAGGAGTCTATCCTGATCCAATAATTCAGTTTGCGCAATCTGCCGTGCCAAGCATAACAGCAGGTTCTATTGCACCTTAAACATGGTAAGATCTAAAAGATTCTCTAAATGCGATTTAGCTTGGCCTTCTTTTATTTTTCTCAAGCCAGCTTTTGATTTTAAAGAATAATCTTTTAACAGATAATCCATGTGATTGAAAACATCGCGTGGATCCGAGCTCTTCTTTATCAAGACGTTAAATAATTTGTCCTCGTTATTCCAGTCCTGCAAATCATCATGTATTTGATATGCGATTCCAACATTTTTCCCATATTCTGCCAATGCCAATATTTGATCTTCTGTCCCACCACCAAGTATTGCACCTATTTTTGATGCTGCTTCAAAAGCTGAAGCCGTTTTGTATTCCATTACTTTGAGGTAATCATCAAACGTGACATCCTCACTTGATTCCAGTCTGGTTTCGATCATCTCGCCATCACTCATCATCATTGCCGTTGTTGCTAGCTCGCTTGATATTCTTGGGTTGTTAATTCTTGATGCTATATTTAGAATTAAACCAAGAACAAAATCTCCCGTGAGGATGCTTGTGTTATACCCATACTTGATATGAAACGGATCTTTTCTTCTCCTTAACGTTTCATTGTCTATTATATCGTCATGAATGACTGATTCCGTATGTAACAATTCTACTGCACATGCCGCAACATGTGCATTTTCATCACAATTTCCAACGCTTTCTGCCGATAATAGCAAGATTAGTGGTCGTATTCGCTTTCCTCCACCAAGAGCATATTGTAATGGTTCTACAAACTCTGAGGCAGTATAAAGATCGAGCTCGCGTTTTAATGCTTCATTTATTTTATCAAGATATTGCTTGTAGTCTTTTATTAGCGGATTTATTTCGAAATTTTTTCTATCCACAAACTTGCACTAAAGAGCTTTTAACTTATGTTAGAATATTAATGCTTTGTAGGTGCTCCAGCCGGGATTTTCATCAAAAAGAATTTGAACCCGGGATCACCGCCTTGAAAGGGCGGTATGCTTGACCGGTCTACACCACTGGAGCCCAACTGCATCCTGTTTTTTGTCCATAAAATCCTTTTGAAGTGATTCCAAAGATTTTTTTATTGCCTGAAATTCATAAAGCGCATGAATTCACTTGTCAAAAGAATAGATGAATTAATAGAAAAGCAGAGTTTGTTAAAACACCCGTTCTATGTAATGTGGTCAGAAGGAAAATTAACTATTGATTCTCTTAATGGTTATTCTAAAGAATACTTTCAACTTGTAAAAACAGTACCATTATTTGTGAGTTCGATAATTCAACAAAGTCCTGATACTGTTAAAAGTGAACTCATATCAAATCAAAAAGAGGAATCTGAACACATCGCGCCTTGGATGAGATTTGCTGGCGCATTAGGAGTTTCACAGGAAGAACTAGAAAAATACAATGGATTAGAAAAGACAAGAAAGGCAGTCTCCGAACTATCTTCTCTCATGAACTCGTTTGAAGGTGGCTCTGTTGCTATGTATGCATTAGAACAAGAGATACCAAAAATTAGCCTATCAAAAATTGATGGAATGCGAAAATTCTATGACATGACAAGTGATGATGCTATAGAATACTTTAGACTGCATGCAGAAGCTGATATCAGACACGCTGCAACCTGGCGAAGGATTCTTGAAAAAATTCCTTCTGAAAAAGAAGATGAATTAATCCAAATTGCAAGTAAATCTACTTCTGCGCAGAACATGCTGCTTGATAGCTGCTACGAGGCTTACTGTTAATCCCTAATACCGTTTTTATACTCCATTCCAATCTGTTTTTTCGTGGGCCCATAACTCAGCTTGGTAGAGTAACCGGCTCATAACCGGTGAGCCAAGGGATCGAAGCCCTTTGGGCCCACCTACTATCTTGGGATTAAAATAGGTCCACCCTGATCATTTTACATTGGAAATTTCGTTTGACGAAATCAAACAGGACTCGAGTCCTTACCAGCTATTTCTAGATTCAGTGAAGGCAAACGAGACTCGCCGCAAGTACAAAAATCAACTCCATTCATTTCTAAAGATGATTCCATCCAAAATCTATGATGAAATTCTTTCAAGCACACCTAAAAATAACGAACCAGAAGTTCTTGCAAAATTCTTTGTGTCAAATTTATCAAATTATTTCTAGAATATAGGCAGCTCAGACAAATGCCTTTACATCATCGTTTCAGTTATAACTCTGATTCTTCATTGCGGCCAAATAAAGATAATTTGCTGCTTATTTTAAAATTAGTATATCAAAATAGAAAATTTAGAAGATTACTACTCAGGTATTATTTCTTGATGGATATCACGTCTAGTGAAATGTCAGTAATCAGCTAATACTACAAATCAAAAGGAACTAAATAGTGG
>JBGOUS010000072.1:0-5438 GCA_041477675.1 Nitrosopumilaceae archaeon | reverse complement strand
TTATTTATTCTGTCTTCATACTCCAGTGTAAGCAATTCTTTTGGAGTGTTTTTTGCACAAATCTCACAATTGCAAGAAAAATACGATATCTCGGTAAGTCTTGCTGTTACATCATCCATAATGTATCTATCATTTCTTGCATAAAGCATGTATGATGCAGAGTCAAATGTATCACAGCCTAATGCAACTGCAAGTGGAATTGTCATGGGATGACCTGCACCAAAAAGATGTAATGGAATAGAATCGGGCATCTGTTTTTTTGCTGTAAGTATCATGTTTGCTAGTAACTTATATTCATATGATTCCATGAATTCAACTGGACTTCCAAGAGCAAGCATTTCAAATCCATATTCTACAAGGGTTTTTGTTGATCTTTTTACAAGATCAAAATGTTCGCCTCCTTGTATTGGACCAATCCATATCTGTCCGTTTTTTTCACTTTGATCCAGAGTTTCTTTTGAAATTTTTAATGTATGATCAACATAAGACTTTGCCTTTTTTTTTGAGAGACCGTATCCAGTAGGTCTGTCAAGGGGAATCGCAATATCAGTCCGTATATTTTTTTCAAAAGACGCCATGTCTTTTGGTTCTACATCTACTCTACCGTATTCTAAGACTTGATATCCACCAGAATCTGTCATAACCGACCCATCATAATTTATTATACTGTGAATACCGTGTTTTTCTGCTTCTTCTTTGTAGTTGTTCAAGGTGATGTAGGCATTTGTTATTATCAAATCAAAACCCATTTCACGCATTTTTTTTGGTGAAATGGATTGTCTCACAGGATGAACGACAGGCACATAAGTCGGTGTTTCTACTTTGCCATGATTTGTATGAAGTATTCCTATCCTTCCTGCAAGGTCGCTTTTTTTTATCTCAAACATTTTACAATATCATCAAGTGTAGCGTTATTTGAATTTAGTAGAGGAAAAATCGTTTTAAGTCGTCTTTTTCAGAAATCAATTCAAGCCAATCTACCTCGTCTTCCTGAAAAACTCCTTTAACAAAAAGATCCTCTATCTTCTTTACAATTGTACTGATAGATTTACCAGTTGTATTAAGCTGAAAAGTCTTTTTCGAACCAAATTCCTTTTTTGAATCATAATACGTTACTCCAAGAATTTCGCTACCAAGATCCTCGATTGCTTTTTGGCGGGAATACTCTCTTTTTTCATAAACAGAAATGAGCTTATATGGATTTCTTCTTAGGACAACTGCAATCTTTACTTGTTTTCTTGAAACTACATACGGTGCTAAGTGTCCAACAACAAGTGATTTTTTTGTAATTAATTTTTTAAGTATTTTTTTTAATTTTTTTACATCGACATCCAAAATACCTTCACTTTCTTCAAAAATTCCTGCTTGCATAGCTATCTTGTTTATGTCAATTAGGTCCAAGTCTGATTTCTTTGCAAGCTGTTTTGCTACGGTATGTTTTCCCACGCCAGGATTACCCGTGAGTATAAATGACAACAAGTATAATCTAAACAAATCGGATTAAACGATTTCTGCAATACTAAATAAGAGCATAAATTTAGATAGTTGCCATGCAAATTGGGCTTCTTGGTAAGACAAATGTTGGAAAATCAACTTTCTTTTCAGCTGCAACTGAAACCACTGCTCAAATAGGAAATTATCCTTTTACTACAATAGAACCTAACGTTGGCATTGCACACGTAAAGACAGAATGTGCATGCAAACACTTTGGGATAGATCATAAACATCCTTTGTGTTTTAATGGAACCAGACTTATCCCAGTAAAATTAATTGATGTGGCAGGACTCGTTCCAGGAGCTCATGAAGGTAAAGGTCTTGGGAACAAGTTTCTGGATGATGCAAGACAATCTGAAGTATTAATTCATGTTGTTGACGCATCAGGTTCAACAGACATCCAAGGACATCCAGTTCCCGTTGGAACACATGATCCACTAGAGGATGTTAAGTTTGTTGAAAACGAATTTGATCTGTGGATGAAAGAAATCTTGCAACGTGAATGGCAAAAATTATCAAGGGAAATGGAAAGTAAAGGTGCAAAGATTGTTCAAGGGATTGCGCAAAGGTTCAGTGGACTTGGAATAAAAGAATATGATGTTGAAATAGTCATACAACATTTGAATCTCCAAACAAAAAAACCTGCAGAGTGGAATGATTCAGATCTCTCTATTTTCATAAAAGAACTGCGAAAAAAAACAAAACCAATAATCATTGCAGCAAACAAGGCTGATCTTTGTCATGATTTGAGTATTATGAACAATCTAAAAAAAGAAGGGACTACTATACCATGTAGTGCTGAGACAGAACTTCTTCTCAAAAAAGCAACAAAGAATGGTTTGATTGATTATTTCCCAGGTGGAAAAAACTTTAAAATAAAAGAAGGAGTCAATCTTAATCCTCAACAACAAAAAGCATTGGATTTAGTAAAATTGGTTCTCTCAAAAATTGAAACCACAGGGATACAACAAGCACTGGATATGGCATGTTTCGAGGTCCTCAAAGTAATTGTGGTATATCCAGTTGAAGACGAAACAAAACTGTCAAACAAAGATGGTCAAATCTTACCAGATGCAAGACTCTTGCCTGCTAACTCTACTGCAAAGGATCTTGCCACAACCATACACGCAGATCTAGCAAAGGGGTTTTTGCATGCATTAGATGTGAAGACAAAACAAAGAATAGGTGCGCAACATCAACTAAAAAGCGGGGATGTCGTAAAAATAGTATCGACATTGAGTAGAGGGTAGAATGATAGCACTTGGAATAGAAAGTACGGCGCACACATTCTCATGTGCCATAATGGAAAAAACTGGCAAAAGTGGAAAAATTCTCTCCGATATAAGAAAGATCTATCGACCTCCGGATGGAGAGGGAATTCATCCACGAGAAGCATCAAGACATCATGCAGAAAATTCTCCTATGGTTCTCTCAGAATGTTTACAAAAAGCAAGTGTCAAAATTACCGATCTTGACATTGTATCATATGCTGCTGGGCCAGGTCTTGGGCCATGCTTGAGAATAGGAGCTGTAGTTGCAAGATCTCTTGCATCCTATTACCACATCCCAATTTTTCCAGTAAATCATGCAATAGGTCACATAGAACTTGGAAAGATGCTGACTGGAGCAAAAGATCCACTAGTACTGCTAGTTTCTGGAGGTCACACGATGATCTTGGCATTTTTATCAAAAAAATGGCGAGTATTCGGAGAAACTTTGGACATAACCCTTGGCCAGTTACTAGATCAAATTGGAAGATATGCAGGCTTTGCATCTCCATGCGGTGGAAAAATTGAGGAACTTGCATCAAAATCTAGTAACTACATTTTACTTCCATATGTTGTAAAGGGAAACGATGTATCATTTTCTGGTTTACTTTCTGCAACAAAACATGTGATTCCAAAGAATCTTGAGGATGCTTGCTTTTCACTACAAGAGACTGCATTTGCTATGATTGGAGAAGCTACAGAACGCGCGCTATCATTTACTAGAAAGAAAGAACTTCTAATAGTAGGTGGAGTTGCTGCAAACAAAAGACTTTCAGAAGTACTATTGAGCGTATGTAAAAGACAAGATTGCAAGTTTTTTGTTTCACCAAAAGAATACGCAGGTGACTGCGGCTCACAAATTGCTTGGACAGGACTACTAGAATCTTCCCACAAATCTGGAGTCAATTTAGAAGATACATTTGTGAGACAATCATGGCGACTTGATACAATTGTAGTGTCTTATTGACTACTGTTTTGTGTTATTGTTTCCTGCAATGTTTTGAGCCATTTGTTAGTGTTATAAACTCCAAACTTGTAGGTTTTTTGCCCCTCTGCTGTTTTAACTTTGATCCAAACTTTTTTTATGAGCCAGCCTTCTTTTCCAACTTCTAACACTTGATCTAAAGGTACATCAATAACTGTATCACCAATTTTTTTTGAAAAATCTGCTATTCTTCCTTTTGTTTTATCAAAAGCAATTCTCATGTTTGTCAGTGTAAGGATTCCGCTACCTGTAGAATCTTCAGAACAGTCTTCTTGAATTATTTTTTTTTCCGAGTTATCCATAATACGTTTTAATCTCTATCTACAAGTTATAACTCTAATGACTAAAAATCTCTAAAAACTGACTTGTTCTATTTTATACTGTATAATTTACTCTGTAGTTTCCTCCTCTCATACCTCATCAGATAAACAATTCCCATCACTAAAAGTACTTCTACTGATTTTGATAAAATTCCTGCAAGCTCGAGCTCTTCAGGTTGGTTCGTTGGAGAAAGTGGTGGTGGGAAAATTACTACATAAATATATAATCCTAGAAGCACTGCAGTTCCAAATAATCCGAACAGATTGACAACTACTACTTTCCTATACTGAGATTTAACAGATTCTCTGCTCTGAATTTCTGTTGATTCAAAAAGTGTTATCAGAACATACAAAACACCAAAAACAATTTGCGAACATCCAGCCACTAGCAGAAACACACTATATTCAATTCTAAGAGATGCATGCTCTGAATATACTGCAAGGTGTATGATGCCTCCAGCGAGTCCCAAAAGCATCATTACATACTTTATAAATTCGGGCTTTGCCAAACTCTCGTAAATTCCTTTTTTCTTCTTTTCCCTATAATTTGACCAAAGTACTGCACCAAAGACAGTTATTGGTCCTATTATGACAATTGCCATTACTGAATTGTATATAGTTCCAAAAAGCTCAGTTATTGATACATTAAAAACTACTCTTTCACAGTTACAACCAAGTGTATTTGAGATTATGCTTCTTGTTGGATCCACATTATCATGGATTGCTTTTTTGTCTGATATGCTAAGCACTATATGATAATTTCCTGGATTTTCAAATGTGTATGGAAGCAGAAAATCGCCAACCTCTTGCTGCGTCCAAGGAAAAACATACAGTCTCTTTTCTGTAGTAGCTTCGTAAATCTCCACCATTGTTTCTATGTTGTACACATCATTTCCATCATTGTCCTGAACACTAAAGATAATGCTAGTCGGTTCGCCAGGACGAGTATATTCAGGATCTAATGCTTGGTATACATAGTATTTACCTGCTTCATCTCCGCCCCCATTATAATGTGAAAAGTGTTCAAGATGTGCATATGACGGTGGAAAAAAGGAAATGCCTACAAGAAAAAATCCTATGCATAGCAGTGTACTTAGAAAGAAACGACTCTTTACAATATCTTGTTGGGAAAGTATTCCCAGATGCTTGAACAAATGATCTATAACATAGATCCACACTTATTAGTGATATTACGGAGGTCATTTAAATAACGAAAATCATTATTTCAAACTCTAATGAAATTACTAAAAAAAGGTGCGGAAGCTGACATTTATCTTACTTTATGGAATGACAAAAAATCTATATTAAAAATAAGAGACAAAAAGGATTACCGAAATCCAATACTTGATAGAAGAATAAGAGAGCAAAGGA
>JBGOUS010000193.1:0-2647 GCA_041477675.1 Nitrosopumilaceae archaeon | reverse complement strand
ATATGGTCAAATGTGGTTTGAATGGTTTGTCGCTTTTAAATCCCAAAGGATGTAGCTTTTCTTCAACTTGCACGGCAAGCTCGACAAGATTTTTTGCTGCATCCTTATCAATACCAATCCACACAACACGGGGTGACATGGGATTTGGGAAAGCACCAACATCGACCAAATTCATTTCTATTGGGTTAAACGAAACAGAACTCAATGATTCCATTACTTTTTGAGCCATGTCATCTGATATCTCACTCAAGAATAGTAATGTAAAATGCATGTTTTCCTTACTGATTGGTTTTGCCTTGATTTTTAGATCTGACTGTAACTTTGCGATGGCATTTAATGTCGATTCATTACTAATCTCTGCTGCAACAAAAGTTCGCATTACAAATTTTTTGAGTGTGTGTTTATATGATTTCCGGTAGCTTCATAGATTAGAAATCAGAGTTAGCAAACATGAAAAAACTAATCGTCTGTTTTACAGGAATGCCTGGTGCTGGTAAAACCACAATAGCTGATGGTCTAAAAGCAAAAGGATTTGAAAAAATAACTATGGGTGATGCTGTACGGGCAGAAGCTGCAAGAAAAAAGATCGAACCAACAGGTGCAAACCTTGGTAAACTCATGCTTGAACTACGTGAAAAAAATGGACCAGGTGCAGTGGCTGAGCTAATAAAAGATAAAATCTCCAACTCAAAATCTGATGTGATACTTGTTGATGGTGTAAGATCTATCGCAGAAGTTGAAGTGCTAAAAAAATTTGGAACCGTCAAAATTCTTGCAATTCATGCCTCATCAGATACGCGATTTAAATTTCTATCCGGTAGGGGAAGATCCGATGCACCCGAAGATCGTCAAGACTTTGTGAAGCGTGATTCTAGAGAAATGGGAGTGGGCATGAGTGATTCTATTGCACTTGCAGACGAAACCATTTCTAATAATAGTCTAACAATTCCACAACTAATCGATTCCGCTTACTATATCATAAAAGGTTGGATAAAGTGAAAATTCCACAAATTACATGTAAGATAGAAGCATACGCAGCAGTTAACCCGTCAGAGGATCCAGAAAAAGTGCAACAGGCAATATCCAATGTGTTACAAGATATGAATTTCAAATATGAAAATGGAAGCATAAAAGGTACATCAAACGATTTACAATCTCTAACCAAAATTTATGATACTATCAAATCCCGCAAATCTACAAAAACATACAGACGTCAGATGAGATACAATTTGCAAGGAGACACTACTTGGTTTTATTTGAACAAGCAGGCTGCATTTGTAAATGTCATTGCACTCTGTGAAGAATCTGACGAATCACCATTAGGTCCGATCAAGATATTATTACATTCAAAAAACATTGATAAAGTAATGGAGTGGATAGTACCAGACTTTACTGAACAATCTAATGATTAGATTACTTCGACTAGTTTCTTTCTAGATTTTTCTCCTGATACAATTTTGACATTCGACTTGGGAACATCAAAATATTTTGAAATTTTCTTAATCAATTCTTTATTGGCCTTACCTTTTTGGGGTTCAGATGTTATACCAATTGCAATCTCGTCTTTGTTTATTTCTATGAAGTCCTTATGAAATGTAACAGAAACCTTGAAGATCATCTTTGAATAACTGAGACAAGCTCTGGTAATGCTTTTGCAGATGTTGAACGTATTGAAAGATCCATGCTTTGAGACATTGGCGTTTCCTCTGGGTTTATTTCGATTATGAGAGCTCCATTTTGCTTTGCATATATTGGCAACATGTTTGCCGGTGAGACAGAAAGTGAGGTTCCAGCAACAACCATCACATTACACAGATTTGCTTGCATCATTGCTTCTTTCCATACATCCTGAGGAAGTGGTTCACCAAACCACACAACATCAGGTCTTAGAATGTTTCCACACTTACAAAGTGGTGGAATTTCTGAAAAACTGTTTATTATCTTATCTTTAAAATCACAAACTGTACACTTTATTGTAATAATACTTCCATGTAATTCCAAAACATTTTTGCATCCAGCTCTTTGATGTAATCCGTCAATATTTTGAGTCAAGACCCATACCTCTTTGTTCTTTGCAAGATCGGCAATTGCTATATGACCTGCGTTTGGCTTTGCAGCAAGAATGTTCTTTCTTCTGTCTTCATACCACTCCCAAACAAGCTTTGGATCCTCATAAAATGCATCTATTGTTGCAAGCTTCATGGGATCATATTTTCTCCACAATCCGTCATTTCCTCTAAAAGTTGGAATGCCACTTTCCTGTGATATTCCTGCACCTGTAACAAATACTATCTTTTTGGCTTGATGCAGTTTGTCTGATACTGATTCAAACATATTATTTGATCTCTATTTCCAAAAGATCTTTTGCTGCTATTACGGAACCATGAATCGTTTTTGCCTCATTTACCAATATTTGAGTATCATCATATCTGGTAGAAAAGTGAGTCAGAATAAGATTTGAGACATTTGCCTTTTTTGCAAGCTCTGCTGCCTCCTTTGCTGTAGAGTGATAGTTTTCTTTTGCTTTTTCTTTTAATTCATCTGAATATGTAGAATCAAAAGTAAGATAGTCGCAGTCTTTGAAAAACCCTTCAAGCTTCTTTGTAGGTCTTGTGTCACCTGATATGCCAATCTTTTTCCCTCTTCT
>JBGOUS010000117.1:0-4146 GCA_041477675.1 Nitrosopumilaceae archaeon | reverse complement strand
AAAGGTTCAGTCAGAAGCTATGGAGAGTTTTGGAAATATGCAATCTAAAGCAATGGATAGTGCTTTCAAACTTGCACAATCAATGCCACAATTTGTGTCATGGGGAGCATTTAAGACATCAGTTGGAAGTAATGGAAGAATTTCGATTCCTGAAGCAGAAAGAGATGCACTTGGACTAAAAGAAGGAGACTTGGTTCAAGTAGTTATCATTCCAATCGAGAAAAAATCAAAAAATCAGGGCAAATAGATTTTATTTTTCAGATCTTTCTTTTAACCATTGACCAAGCTCTGGAAGAACAACTTTTTGTGAAAATGAGCTTGCAATCATACCAACATGACCTGTCGGATAAATTCTAAGAGTTTTGTCTTCACTTCCCACCGCATAGTGCAATGGCATGCTACATTCAGGCGATACTAAATGGTCACCTACAGCAACCTGTGTAAATATAGGCATAGTTATATTTTTAAGCGAAACGAGTTTACCTCCAACATACATTTTATTTTGTATCAAAACACTGTCTTGGTATATATCTTGAATCCATTGTTTGAAAAGCTCACCAGGGATTGGCGGAGTTTCATTTAACCACTTTTCAATACGTAGAAAATTATCAACATAGTTTTTGTCCTCAACATTTCTAAAAAAGTTAATGTATTTTTCTATCCCTTGTTCAAATGGTTTCAAAACAGAAAAAACATAATACATGAATTCCGGAGGCATGTTACCAATGGTTTCTACCATCTTATTCACATCCACGTGTTTTGCTAGGTTGCCAACAACAGTTGTATCTCGTTTGCCATCAATTACAGGTGCAGTAGCTATCAAATTTTTGATTTTATTGGGATGTAATGACGCATATACTGTGGCTAAAGTTCCGCCAGTACAGTAACCTTGTAATGATACTTTTTCAACAGAAGCCTCATTGCGTACAAAATCAACGCAATTATCAATGTAACCATTTACATAATCATCAAAGCTTAGATATTTGTCTATTTTAGTGGGGGTTCCCCAATCAATCATGTATACATCAAAGCCCTGAGTTAAGATATTACGAACCCAGCTTTTTTGTGGATGTATGTCCAAAATGTGGTATCGGTTTATCAGAGCATATGCTATTACAATTGGAATTTTGTATTGTTTTTGTGTAGGAGAATTAAAATGTAACAAACGAACTTTGTCTTCGGTATATGCAACGTCATAAGGTGTCATTTCAAGATTGATTTCACCTGGGGCTTGCACCATCTTTGGTGCTTCAATTATATTTTTATTAAATCTGAAAAATTCGTCGACAAGCTTTGGATCAATTTTTAATTCATTTTCCATCATTGACACCTCTTTCATTTTTTTCGAGTTTACTTACTCTTTTTCGTAAAGAATGTAACTCTTTGTAAACGTCGTCAAGATCATTTTTAGTTGGAACATTTGCAGTTTCAAGTAAGGCAGAAAGCATATTGTTCCAGTGTTTTGAAAGTTCAAGTTCACTAGATATCAATTTCCCAAAGTTTTCTCCAAATTTTGGAGAGTCAAAAAGTTGCGTGAAATCATTTTCAAATATGTCAATCCAGACACGTTTTGATGCTTCTAGATTTTCCATGTCCTGAGGAATTTCAGGGATTTTATTGTTAACTTTTTTCTGTGCTTCCATCCATGTATCTGAAAGTTGTTTATAGTATTCAGCAAGTCTAGTGTTAAATTCCATCAGATCGTCGTTTGCTTCTATCATTTCAGTGGCAAGTTTCTTTACTTGTAAAGCAAACTTTCTCATTGGACCTGCAGAAGTTAATGCTGCGGGTTTGCTTGCCATGAGATAGACTATATCAGTCCAGAATAGTGAGAGATGCTTGTAATATTCAAGTGATTTTTTGTAATCAGGTGCTACTGCCATATTTAGATAATAGAAAGAGATCGCAATAAATAGATCGTGTATTATAATTCTCCATTGATAATTAATTTCATGAGACAAAAAATAGGATATGGGATACAACGGTATGGATTTTGAGGCAATTTGCAAAAAGGTCGTGGGTTTGGATTCAAAGATAAGATTTGCAGGCATGGTAAATAATCAAGGCAGACTTATTGCGGGGGGCATGAAAGCGAACAAAAAACCTCTTGAGGATACAAAGGATGATGAGATGTTGTTTATGGAACTTGTTTTGAGAACAAAAATGAGAAAGGAATTCGACAAACAACTTGGGGCGGTAAAGTTTGCAATGTCATACAGAGAAAAGGCAGTAGTGATGAGTTTTCCAGTTAATGAACATGTTATGTTGGTATCTGCTGAAAAAGAAATAGATTTTGCAAAAATTCCATTCAAAATTTTAAAGATTGTAGAAAACTAAGATTCTGAGCCTTCGTATACAGTCTGGCACCATTGTAGAATGGTGCCTAGATTCTCAGATATAAAATCTGCTTTGGCCTTTGTCTTTTTTGCTAGCTTTGTACAAAGAACAAGATGTAGACCTTTACCAAATTTTTTCTTGCTCGTATTTACTGCTTCAGAAAAGAATTTGGAAGCACTTTCTGTTGAAGAGGATATTACTATTATCATTAATCCCTGTTTTTTTATCCAGATCTTGTTCAAAAATTTTTGTAAATCAATATCAAACATGACATCCATTGCAGATGACATGTTACCAAGTTGAGAAACTTTCCATCCATCGGCATGAAAGGCAGCAGAGGCAATTTGTGCTAGAAGAGAACTATCATGTTCAGTAGAAAATACGATAGCGTTCTTTTTTGGATTTGCCTCTACTTCTGTTAGATTAACAATCTGGATAGAGTTTGAAATTATTTCGTCCAAAAAATTTTTCTCCGATTTGCCAATTTTTCCATTCTCATACAAATCTCTGACTGAGTCTATTGCTGGAGAAATTACTTCAGTTAGTATCTTTACAGGATTAGCATTTGAATGAAGTGAGTTTCTAAGTAGACCGTATGCTTCTTTATGCTCTCCTGAGAGAAGATATTCTAAATATCGAGTTTGTACCTGAAAGAAATCAGCAGGGAAATTAAAATGAGATACTCCTTCTTCTATAAACCACAGGTTTATGCTTCCAATGTTTTTTTGCTTGATAAGATCTTCCGCAGCAAAGACATTAAGATATTTTGTCATAGTGATTCTGTTTATTCCAAATTTTTTAGATATTTCAGTTCCAGAAAGACCAGTTTTTGAGTTTCTTAAAATGTCAATTAGTTTTTCTTTGATCTTTTCAGATTGGTAACCACGTGTCACGAATTTTGAAAATGTCCTTCCAGTATAAAGCATTACCAGATAAATTGACCAACAGTGAGCATAACATGTATGCCCAACTGTCGGCCGGGTACTTTTGGTATGGTCTGTAGTTACGAGCGCACTTGCTTTACCAATCCAATTTTAATAAATAAAAAGTGCGTAGAAATGATACTAAATACTTAAAAGGTATGAACTAAAGTTTTAAAAATCAAATAGGTATTGAATCAGAAATAATTGAATTTTCAATCATACCAGCATAATTATTTTTGTTAATTGATTCATGGCGTTTCATTTGAATTAATTTATCAGATATGAAAACACCAACTTATTTTTTCTGTGTCAAACACAGAAACATTAAATACTTGTGTACTTTAAAATACGGTAACAGGTTAGTAAAATGCCAAAAGCAGGATTTAAATCAATAACGGTCGCAGAGTCGGTTTATAACAAGTTCCATGATGTTTACAAGAAGAATAAACAAGAACTTGCAATGAAAGGAATCAACAGTTTTGCAGGTTACATCACTTACATGATGGAAGATCTAATGCAAAAAGACGAGACCTTTGCAAGATACGCACCTAAACTAGAAAAAATTGCTGTAGATGACAATAGAGTTGTTCTCAAAGACAACATCAAAAATAGAATTGCGGAAGTAGCAATTCAAAATGGTGAGCTTTACTGCATGTTGTGTGAAGAAAAAGACTGCTTCCATGTAGGTTTTGTATTTTCACTTCCTGATGTTTACGAAGTTTTGAATGCACGAGGAATCAAGCACCAGAAATAAAAAAAGGTGCAGGAGGTGGGATTTGAACCCACGAACCCCTAAGAGACGGGATCACCCATTTTTATGATCTTAAGTCCCGCGCATCCAAAGGTCTAAACCTTCTTTGGCCAGGCTCGGCGACTCCTGCGTTTT
>JBGOUS010000114.1:0-4164 GCA_041477675.1 Nitrosopumilaceae archaeon | reverse complement strand
TTACTATTTTGTTAAAAACTCTTTTTAAGATAATTTAGAAAAAATCTTAACTCATAAATTTCTCGTCAAAATACTTAAAGCAAAAACTTAAATACGATTTTTTCAATTCACAGGCATTAAATAAAATGGAAAAATGTCCACTTTGCTGTGAATATCAGCAGTCAAATACTGCACTTGAAGTTCACATAAAGAAAATCCATCCGCAGAGAAATAGTATACAACTGACGCACTAATCTCTGGTCTGAGGATTGATTGGAAGGATATATCCAAATTAGGTTATCGACAATTTTGGTAACTTGGCAGTCCCATCTTTTGGTTCAATATTTCTAGACTGCAGGTTAGATAGTTTGTTAGCTAAATTTAGCGTGCAGTGAACCTCATTTCACACCTTGAATTAATAACCAATTTTTTAAATCCTTGCCATGACAGGTTTCGTTAAGAGTTGGACAAAGCCACAGACCCCTAGTATTGGGGAACGATTCAATGATGCATTACATCCAAAAGGTCCATTAAAACCTAGATTAGAGACGGCAGTAAAAAGACTACAAACTCAGATTTCTAAATTAGATGGTATGATTACAAAGCTAAAACAAAAAGATGAAAAACTTTTCAAAAGAATCGTTACTGCAACACAACAACACGATACCACCGCTAGTAGGGTTTTATCAAAAGAACTGGCTGAAGTTCGCAAAGTTACAAAACTTTTAGGTAACGCAAGAATGGCTTTAGAACAGATCGAACTTAGATTAACAACATTCCATGATCTGGGTGATACTGTTGTAACCATAATGCCAACCATTGGTTTGATGAAGAGTTTAAGATCATCACTTGTCAGATTCATGCCAGAAGCTGATCAAGAACTAAGTGGTATGACAGAGATGCTGAATGGTCTTATGACTGACACATTCCACAATGGAGATTTCGGAATAGATTCTGAAACAACAAGTGAGGAATCAGAAAAGATTCTCCAAGAAGCAGCGGCAGTAGCAGAAACAGCAGTAAACGACAAGTTGCCCTCCATGCCTGCTGGTCAATCAACTTCTGCACGATATATCTAGACTTCATTACGTGATAATCTGTAACGCAGATAGACTCTGAATAAAATAAATGACATAGCTAAAATAATAGCAGCAGTAAAAAACAAATTTGTATATCCAAACAAATTCGTAAGCTGACCTGTTACTATAGCTCCGGCAAATACACCAATTCCTGTGATCGAGCTATTAACCCCAAGATATTTTCCTTCAAAACCCTGTGGGATACTTTTAAAAAAAATAACGGAACTTGCTATACTAAAAATGGAAAATGCTACTACCATTAAACACACTGAAATAATTGACACTACAAAAACGGAGGTTCCTAACATGAGGGGAATGATCAACCCTGCAATAAGAACCGCAATTATTCTTGGAGCATATGCAAACAAGATGGCACGCTCCTCTCCTAACCTAGATATCAATTTAGGAGCAACAAAAAAAATTGCTATCATTGTAGATGTTTGTATGGCATAGATCAAAAAAACGGTTGAATCTGTAAAGTTGAAATATTTTAGAAACGGTGTATAAGCGGTAAAATAGATATTACTTCCAAAATAGAAAAGAAAGTTTGCTAAAAACATAATTCCTATTTCATGTGAAACTTTTCCTTTGAATATAGAAATTATGTGCTTGTAGTCATACAATTCCAGAATCTTTGGAAATATGAGATGAAAATGGGTAAAACTATAGCTTAACCCCTGTATTGAATGAGCAATACTACTTCGTTCTAGGTGAAAATGTGATTCTTTAACAGTTGTAGTAAATACTATGGCAATACCAGTTGATATGGCACAGATCAAAAAATATGGGCTCAAATCGAAGTATACACTCCAGATGGTACCAATTATCATAGCACCCAACATTCCAAAAGTTGCAATTATTGAAGTTCTTGCAAATAACCAACTCCATTGATTTTTAGGAGCTGACTCCATTATCAGTAAATGTGTCACTGGATTCTTTCCCACCAAGAAGAATCCAATTATTGGCGAAATAACAAAAAGCATGGTAAGATTTCTAGTAAAATATAACCAAATACAGCAAAGTATTATAAAAAAAAATGAAACGAGAAGAACCGCTCTTCTTACATGAAATCTGTCTATTACCTTACCCCAAAATAAGGAACCAAAAGCAGCTGCGGCATAATGAAGTGCAGCTACTAGCGAAACTTCACTTATGTCTCCACCAAGAAATATTACATACAATGGAATAACTGTACGTAAGCCTTCAGCTGTTATCTGGGACGGAAGAAGAAACCAGATCCATTTCCTTCCAGTAGATATTGACATTGCTTTGGATAATAACTCGCCGTTAGATTATTGTATGATGCATTTGAATAATTTCTACAGTTTTGTTGATTTTAATTCGATAGAATTTATATTTTTGAAAAGGAAAAAATATTATCATGCAGAGCGTGTGGTAAAACACGCCAAAGCTTTGGACGGGATCCGATGGATCCAAAAGCCTCATGTTGACCTTTGTCAACAATTCCTGGGAGTTTTTCATCCCATGGTGACTTCGTCTTCTGCAGAAGGATTGACCCTTTGCTGCATGCTTTTGTCTGCATGATTCCTATCTCGGGAGAATGTTCCTTTGATGGGAGATACCTATACGTGATTAAATTATTTAAGTTTTACTCGAAGAAAATTATTGAAATTTAAAATTTTTTTGATAATATGAAGAAACTATATAATAATATGACTTTTCTTGTAATTTATTGAATGAACATTTTTATGAATGTATTGCAAAAGAAATGCATAACAAAAGAAATTGATCTTTATCAGATGATTTACGAATCAAACTTAGAAAGCAAGCTGGAACAGATACTGATAGGTCTAACTAAAGACAATCCCTCCCCGAAAGTAAAAGCTGCAATCCACAAGTTTTTGCTTTATGTACAGCATGCATCTGAAAATTTTTGGGTAACTTTTCATAAATCAAAAACATATCAAGATAGATTGGAATGCTATTATCAATTTACAAAAAATCAATGCCTGGCAACTGAAGTCTTGATACGTGATTTGAATTCTATATCTGATGAAGACCAGATAAAAGAAAATCTTAATGCAATTCTAAAAGAAGGTTTTACTTTTTAACTAAACGTACTTTCCATCTTTGATTTTGATTCTTTAAAGTTCTTTATTTTATTGCCTTCTTCATCTACTACATGATCAATTGACGTGAGTTTTTCACGTAAATTGTTAATTATCACGGCCACATCATCAGCTTCCTTTTCTACATCTGATCTCTTCTGAGCTAGACTTTTGATCCCCTGTTTTTCCTCATCAATATACTGACTCACTTTAGTCAATTTTTCCTTTAGATTTTTAATATCTACTGATTCATCCTCGATGTTTTTTTCAAGTTTGGTGCGTTTATCTTTGAGATTTTTTATCATAAGTCCAACATAATCTATTGCTTCTTCAAGTTTGGCACGCTTATCCATAAGTGATTTTATGCCTATGTCATCACCTGATTGACTCATACTGACTTGTTCAACACGGTCGGGTATTTTTATTTGTTCAATGTTAGTTGTTGATTCAGCAGGATTGATCTTGTCTACCATAACACTACCTTCATCATCCTGACTTCCCTCAGACGAAAGTTCTCTAAACTTTTCTATATTTTTTTTGAACTTTTCGAACATATTGTATAAAATAGTGTGATTTACAATATATAAAAAGATAATAGATGTAGAGTTGACATGATTTTAAACTAAAATTGTTAATTTACTATCAAATTATAACTAAATTTCCTAGATTGTGAAATTAATCTGCTGATCAGATTTTATAGGGCATGGCTCATGGTAAAGCAGAAAGGAGGTGCAACGATGAGCTATAACGAAGGCGGTTTTGGCGAAGGCTCTGATAACCGGGGATATGGCGGCAATAGAGGCTACGGTGGCGGTAGACGATTTGGCGGCGGCGGTAGACGATTTGATGACAGGCCAAAACCAGTAGAAACCGGAAAAGAATACGAAGTATCTATAACGGAAATTAGTAGAAAAGGAGACGGTATCGCAAGAGTAGAAGGCTTTGTGATATTTGTTAAAGATGGTAAGGCAGGTCAGAATGCAAAAATTAAGATCACCCAAGTAGGTGGACGATTTGCTTCAGCCGAAATAGTAGGT
>JBGOUS010000106.1:0-4357 GCA_041477675.1 Nitrosopumilaceae archaeon | reverse complement strand
TTTCATTTCAATGTTCCCGCGATTGAAAGGCTGCGGGATTCGCCCTTAAATCAATTCGGTTTTACACGCCAATTCAACGCATCAACAATTAATTTTGCATTTTCTTCCAAATAACAAAAACAAACCACCATACCACAAAACTTGCTGCAGGCATCCTTCTTGCATTGTTTGGAATAGGACTGTTTGTAGTAGGATTTGATCAAGGTCATCTGTTTAGTTTAGTTCAAGGTGCAGACGCATTTGATGATCAGTACTTGCATGAACTATATCATGACATGAGACACGCAGCAGGATATCCATGTCACTAGTGATTAAAATTGAAAACACTTCTTTTTCTTGTCATTGTTCTTGTTTCGGGTTTTTCTGCAGGAATTATTCATGGTCTAATCAATCTTGTAGTTATAGAACCATTTCTTGATAAAGCAATAGGAATAGAAAACCAAAATCTTTTTGCAACTGGTCAAGCACAAGACACACCGCAGTTTTGGGAAGAATTTAACACATATCGAGTCTGGCAAAAACAAGGTGAAGTTATTGCTGGAGGGATATTAGGACTGTCTACTGGTGCACTGTTTGGTCTAGTTTTTGCATACTCTAGACACGTTCTTCCAGGCCAGAATCATATCAAAAAGGCACTTTGTTTGGCTGGTATAATGTGGTTTACCATCTTTTTTATTCCATTTCTAAAATATCCATCAAATCCCCCAACAGTAGGTGATCCTCAGACAATAGTTCTTAGAACCACACTTTATGTTGCCTTTGTGGCGCTATCTGGTCTTGGGGCGTTTGGATTCTCAAGGATTTATAACAAAGTCAAAATCCCTTCTAGAAAAATTATCATCCCTCTTTGCTATGCAATTTACATTAGTGTGGTTTTTATAATATTTCCTGAAAACCCGGATCAAATTATTGCACCAACAGATTTGATGAACGGATTCAGAATTGCATCTGCAAGTACTGTTACCATGTTTTGGGTTTTAAATGCAATAATACTTGGTGCACTGTGGCAAAAATTCCAGCCTCATGTTGAAAAGGATCAATCTCACTGATTCTAAATCCATAGAATGACGTTTTAGAAAGTGATTATACAATATATGACTGCCAAATATTTTATTTTCTATCAACTGTCCAATAATGTCTGTTTTCAGAATGATGGTTCTACCCAAAGTTTGAAGACAAAATGGAAAAGAATTTGGCAGTTGGCTTTAATTTTTTCCAGGGAGTATCACGATAACCATTCTTATAGTAGTCCAAGTCAAAGTTTGGAACTAATTGTTATGATATAATCTCGTCTTATTTTCAATTTTGGCAGGGGGGATTTTAATATTATATTTTCACATTTGTTACCATGATGTCGTGCCTAAACCAAGAGCATTTGATAAAACCAGACTTGACAAACTGCACACTTTGTCGTAAAGATATGGATGACAAGATTAAAGAAGAATTCAAAGCAATCAACGATAAACTTACTATTTTAGATAGGAAAAAAGAAGAATTTGTAGGAACAATATTCCTCCTGGAACAAGAAATCAAAAAAATATCGTATCAATTAGAGAGTCCTTTGGAGATTTAGCTAAAAAACTGTTATCAAGAATCTATTATTGTTACATCTCATAGAAACGTCTCCAAGGTTTTTCACACTAATCTGAACAATGATTGATGCTATATTGCATTATTTTATTTTCAAACACTCATATCTTAAAGCATCAATTAGGAGACAAACTAATTACTGGTTCGGGTTTTCTTATACTTACGTCTGCTTTACTTATCCTGCTTTTGTAAAGTTTGAACTTTTTACCATTGTCTGAAAATATCACTTTTTCTATCTTGATTAAAGAAAGGTCTTCAAGATCTGAAATTTTTTTGTAAACCGAACTTAGGGGAATCTTGTGTTTTTCTGCAAGTTCAGCTGCAGTCTTTCCCTCTTTTATGACTGAAAACAATATTGCCCTACATTGTGCATCTGCAAGAGCTTCTAACACTTTTTGATTGACATCATATTTTTTTAACTGGCTAAGTGTTGGTCGTCTTGTCATCTTTTCTCAATTAGGATAGCCTAATTATTTAAACAAGATGACTCTCATTCTATAATTTTAGAATGACTTACAAATTTATTCTAAGACTTTGGAATGATTATTTAATTTAAATAATGTTAGCTTGCCCTAATTAGTGAAAGCTAATGATTGATTATGCCCAACTCTTGATCCTAGGTTCAGTAGCGGGTTTTACAATTTTTCTTGGCTTGCCATTTGCCGTCCTTAGGCATCTGAGTCAAAATCAAAAAGGATTCTTAAATGCTGCAGCGCTAGGCATTTTGATATTTCTTATAATAGATGTTTTTAGCCATGCTTGGGAGGCCGCAGAAAAGACAAGTATTGAAGCATTTGAAGGAAATGCTGCAGCAATCGACGGAGTTCTTGCACTCCTTGCACTTTTTGGTGGAATTGGAATTGGACTTTTGGGTTTGGTGTTATACGAAAATAGATGGATGCATTCAAAGAACTTTCCACAAATCTTGTCACTAGAAAATATCAAGCAAAGTGACACACATCTTCATCAATTATTCCATGAAACAAATGCATATCGAATTGCAATGATGATTGCAATCGGAATTGGTGTTCATAATTTTAGTGAAGGACTAGCCATAGGTCAATCATATGTTTCAGGAGAGATAGGCTTGGCAATACTTTTAGTGATCGGATTTGGAGCACACAACACTACAGAAGGATTTGGAATTGCAGGTCCGTTGGTTGGAATTAAAAACAAACCAAAGATTGGCTTCTTAATACTGGCAGGTTTTGTTGGTGGTGCGCCAACATTTTTTGGCACACTTTTAGGAAGCTGGTGGATTTCTAATTTGGCATTTATTTTGTTCTTATCTGTTGCAGGCGGTGCACTGATTTATGTTTCATTATTGATGTATCATGCAGGAAGAAAACAGACCACAAATACCATAATGATGGTTGGAATATTCATTGGACTGTTTGCAGGATTCATTACTGATTTATTGATAGGATTTAGCGGGGCCTAGATCCTGATATCAGGTAACAATTTTTGCAAGTTCATTAGAGTTTTTAGCTTGTTTGATTTCCCTTGCTATTCTTCTTCCCATACTCATTGGCTCATGATACAAAAATGTCGAATAGGGGGATCCGTCTACATACATGTTGGTTCCAGCAACAATTCTTGCTGAAAACTCAAAAGTAGTGAATTTTCCATTCTCATCATATACTCCTTCAAGGCAAAAAGGCCCATTCATGCCAGGTTTTACTAGCCGCCTTGCAGCATCAACAAATCTTTCTCCCATGGAGTATACCTCATCAAGAAGTGATTCTCTTAAAACAAGGGGACTGTTTGCAATCACATTAAACGATGGTATTGAATCAACATCCAACTGCTGTGCAGCTGGAATTCTCCCAAGGCCGTCAATGTCTGATTCATATCTTCTATCTACGCCAAAAAATTCCAACTCGTCTTTTAGTGGCGAATAAAAGTATTGCAAGTATGCAGAAACCCCAAAAGAATATTCCTGCAAATACAGGTCGCCATCTCCTTGGATTAGCCCTTGCTTGATTAGTTTGTCACGTTTTTTGTCATAGTCTTTTTCATTTGTTGTCAAAAAATAGCCTTTTCCTCCTGCTGCGCCATGGCGTTTTGCTATCACTAGAGTTTTAATTTCCTTTGGGCTGGCAACCGTTTTTGGAATATCTAATCTTGCTTCGCGCATTAATTGCTCTTTCATCTTTCTATCTGATTCCCATCTTAGAATCCATTTATTTCCAAAAATAGGAGTTTTTATGGATTCAATTTTTGCAGAGTCCATCTGAGAAATAAGTGTGCCATGTGGTATTACAACGGAATCATTTTCTTTTAGGATTGTTTCACATTTTTGGTCTGCGATTTCTGAAAAAGAATCAACAAGAATTATTTCGTCTATGAACTTGAATCTACGATATAGCTTTTCACGTTTTTTTTCTGATACAAGAATAGTTTTAAAGCCCTCATCTTTTGCACCTTTTAAAACCTGTAAGGCACAATGAGACCCCAAAGTCGCTATTGATGTCATAATCCTCCCTGATTTTAGTTACAATTTGGCTCTTTATGAAAGTTGCATAACTACTTTCATATCTGCAATAAAATGTCATCAATTAACTCCATTGTTATCTCTGATTTCAAATCTTCAGGAATGGACTTGAGAATAAAGTCCAATACTGATTGATTTGGAGGAATTTTGCCAGCTTCCATCCTTTCTGCATATAATGTGATGGCGTTTGTTATCAAAACAATCAACTTTTCTCTGTTTGTTAGAGGCATGCTTGACAATTACACAAGCTCAGCTAATTAATTCTTGGTTGAT
>JBGOUS010000064.1:0-5755 GCA_041477675.1 Nitrosopumilaceae archaeon | reverse complement strand
GTGTTGAATTTATGGTGTCAAAATAATAAATTTTTTTACCAAAAAGGTTTGTTTCCAATCCGTCGCTTACTTCCCATGGCAAAAGCAATTCTGTGGTCTTTGTTAACCTATATCCAAGTTTTGGACGTGAATCTATGGCATATCCCAAAGATTGAAGTTTTTTGATATGTTTCCATACGGCAGCACGACTCAGCATTAAGGACTCACTTATGTCCTGTCCTGACAAATATTCTAATTTGTGAGACTTGAGAAGCGTGACTATCTTGACTAGAGAACTATTATCAAATGAAGTGTACACACCAAGATTCTGGATTACTCATTAATTAAATGTGTAAAAACTAGGCTTTTCTAATTACTATCATTGTGGATCTGCTTTCAGAGAATATATTATACTTGAAGTATCCTTCAAATAATATGTCTGGTTCAAGTGGTTCGTATAGAGATCGAATCTACATTGTAAAAGACATTATACTAAAGCTTGTAGAAAGAGGAGAGCTAAACCAAACTGCATTGCTTAGTTTTTGTGGATTAAATTTAAAAAAACACAAACCAATTCTTAATGATCTGGAATCAAATGGTATGATAAGTAGGAGCGAGGAAAATCTTGGTAAAAGAGTAATTACGGTATACAGACCAACTCAAAAAGGGATTGAATTTTGTGGAAATATTTTAGAACCATATGAAAATATGTTTCCAAGAAAAAAACTTGTTAATGAAAATACATCCAAATTAAGTTTTCTAATCTTGATCTAAACCATATTGGGAAGCAATTTGCTTGTCAATTTCTTCTTTTTCTTTCATATATTGCTCATATTTATTATTCAAAAATTTCACAGATCTATATTGTCTGATTCCTGTTACAAGCCATATTGATGAGATAACTATCACCGCTCCAAGTAGTAGGCTAAGTGCTGACCCAAACTCGTCTTCTGTTTCAAGTATGCCAAAAAATGACGGATGCAATAAGAGATAGATGGAGAGTCCTATTGCCAGTGGTGCCAAAAAAACCGCTGAGATGGAAACACCAAGTAGAATTTTTCTACTCTGATGTATCTGTTCTATGAAACCATCTATTAGATTTAAAATATCCTGGCGTGAAGTCTCTTTATCACTCATAGAATAAACAACACCACATAATTTCATTGAGTTTTGCTGTGTTGAAGATTTTTGGCGCCAAATCTCTCATTCTACAATTATGTTGCCTTTCATTTCTGGATGAATACTGCAATAATAACTGAAAGTACCTGACTTGTTTGCAACAAAGGTAATTTCCTGTGATTCAAAATATCCTAAATCGCGTGAATGCACATTAAACTCATCAATGTTTATGTTATGTTTAGAACCTGAATCACTGTCTTCATTAATCATGTGAATAGCTTCTACAGAATCTCTTGTTATGTGAATTACTGGATTGACTGAACTTGCGCCAGGGCTTTTCTTTCCACTGGTTGTAGACTTGCTTACAAAGGCATATCCTGCATCTTGATAATATTTTGCAACTATGAAATTATTTTTCGCTGGAGTGAAAAATGGAACACCATTGTCTGTTGCAGAAGAATTTATTACAAAATATGTCACGAGAGCTACTATCGCTACGGCTATGCCTATTACGATAGCTTTATTTTTACTAAATTTCATCCCTTTAGAATTTGTCTTTTGCTTTTTTGGCACCACAACAAAATTGTAGCAGGGGTTATTTAGACCATGATTAACTTTGTTAATCGAGGCTTATTACAGACTTTTTTTAATACAGACTCATGAAAAATCCTTGTCAGATCGCACCAAACGTATTATGGGAGTACGGATCAGCATGATGAGTGACTCTGAAGGTCCACTATTGTCATGGATGAAGAAAAAACAAGGGTTTGTCTGTATTAGATTCCCAAAAAGGTGATTTAGATGAAAGCTCTTGAACTGATACAAACCGCAGTGATAATAGTTCTTGCCGCTGTGCTTGGCATACATCTTGTTACTGATGTTTCCCACACTACACAAAACTCGCTGCCTCCAGTATTGGCACAAGAAAAAGAAAAACCAGATATTATTGAATCTAACCATAATCAAACAGTAAATTCCCAAGGTAAAGATGTTGTCACCAGTACACAAGCAAATTCTCTAACCAAAATATTCAAACAAGTTGAAAATTCCGTAGTCCAAATAACCAGCAAGGTCTCAACAGTTAACAGAAACATAATCATTAACGGAAATCCACTTGAAAGCCAATCTACTAGGTTGGGTTCAGGCTTTGTCTATGACAGTCAGGGTCACATTGTTACAAATAATCACGTAGTAGAAGGTGCTGAAACTGTTGATGTAACATTTGTTGATGGTAATACGTATACTGCTAAAGTTATTGGTTCTGATGCATACAGCGATATGGCGGTTTTACAAATCACAGACAGTTTTTCAGATGAAAATCTTGCCCCAGTTACAATAGGTGATTCGTCTCAACTTGAAGTTGGGCAGCAAGTGATAGCAATTGGAAATCCATTTGGTCTTAGCGATACCATGACGACAGGAATAATTAGTCAGACAGGCAGGTTGTTACCAAACCAAGATCTTGGGTTTTCTATACCTGATGTTATTCAGACTGATACTGCAATTAATCCGGGAAACTCTGGTGGTCCTTTGTTAAACATGAAGGGAGAAGTAATTGGAATTAACAGTGCAATAAAGACTAACACTGGAGAATTTTCAGGGATTGGTTTTGCAATTCCTTCTAGCGCAATTAAAAGGATCATTCCTGAATTAATTGAGAAGAAAGTCTATGGTCATCCTTGGCTTGGCATTTCTGGAACTAGTCTGAATCCGGACATTGCAGAAAGTTTGGGGCTTGAAAGAAATTACAAAGGTGTGTTTGTAAGTTCGGTTGTAAAAGATGGTCCGGCACAGAAAGTAGGATTGATAGATGCAACATTTGATAAAAATAACAAAATAACTAATGGTGATGTAATAATATCAATAGATGGGAATGCTGTAAAGAGAATAGATGATATCATATTTTACATCGAAGAATACAAACATGTTGATGAAAAAATAGTGGTGACTGTAAATAGGGATGGAAAGATATTGGAATTTGAACCAATTCTTAAAGAAAGGCCAGATTTACATTGATGGTTTCAGTATTATTCATTTAACAAGCTCTTTATCCGACTTTCAAGAAGTCCATTTTGACCAAATGAAACATCATGTAGTATTCCTTTTTTGTCAATCAGTATAGAAGAGGGTGTTCCTCTCAAGGCATATTCCTCAAAAGTTTCAGCAGAATATTCTTTTGATCTCAAGTACTGTTTAACGCGATCAATCAAATCTGCTTTTTGCTGTTCATTATAGGAATTAAAATCTGTAATATTTGCATCTACGATTTCCATTATCTTTTCTTGGCTTAGATTTTCAGATGCTTTTTTCAATGAATCCATTGCTACAGGAAATGGAATTTTGTATAATAGATTTGTTCCATTAAGGCGTCCATATTGTCCAAGAGCATTTAACGTCTCACCTATTGTTTCACCAGTAGTCAGTAATAGTTCTAAATTTTCTAATGTATTTTTATCAAAATCTTCAAAGGCAGTGGCCATGCCAAGGACAGTAAGTCCATCCTTGTGATATTTGTTATACATCTCTATTGCCTCAGGAATTCCATATAAAAAACAGCCAGGACAGTTTACCTGAAAAACTTCAACAAGAACTACACTGTCTTTTTCTTTATCGATATTTGTTGGAATTCCTTGCACCCATTTTGAGACCTTCAGGCTAGGAGCTTTTTCACCAATTCTTGCGACCATAGGTTGAAATTTAATTAAAGAATTAGTTAAAAACGTAATTATTTCAATTACACATCAACTGAGAGAAGATAATGGATACAAGGCAAAAACTGGAACCATTTACGGTAGCTATTTGGTCATTGCAGGACGATAGGTTCCCAATACATTCCCTTTTTTGCTTATTTTGTAATCCTAGAATCCTATGTCTATGTTAAAGTCGCCGCCACCATCGCCACCCATGTCAGAACCAGAATCACCTGTGTCTGATGAGGCATCCGTTCCACTATCTATCTGATCTGGCATCTGGTCTGCTGGAATGTAGCTTGACATAGCCATGCCCATGAAACCCATCATGGTTGAAAACATCATGATATCAATTATTCCCAAAAACATCATTGAAGGAAGAAATGACTGGTTGTTGTCCATGTATTGTTGTAATTTCTGTTTGTCCCCACCTTTCCACATTGTAACCATTTGGTCCCAGTTTTTTTGAAGTTCAAACTTTCTTTCCTGTAATTCTCGTTGTCCCTTTTCGGTTAGAATGATTTCTTTTTTAGTATTGAAAAATCCCTTTTTTTCTACCATTTTGATTAATCCTTTTTTATCAAGATTTCCAAGTATGTCATCTAGTTCTTTACCATCAATTTTTGTGCTCTTTTCAATTTTATCAAATTTTTTAGCACCTTTGTTAATTGCTTCTAATACTACCACATCTTTTGGTTCTGGTTCCATATTTGACAATTTTTAAAATCTTCCTATAAACTGTTTGCAATACAGAATATTAACCAGATCAATATAGATTCAATATGGAAAAGGATTCGCATACTGATGAACAAATCCAAAAATTCTATTCACTAAAAAATATTGCAGTAGTTGGGATGTCCAAGCATCCAGAAAAAGCAGCTTATTACGTACCAAAATACCTCGCCGATAGGGGTTACAACATCATACCAGTAAATCCAACAGCTGATGAAATAATTGGTAAAAAATGCTTTCACCAACTCAATGAAGTTAATGAATCAATAGATATTGTAGATATATTCAGACCCTCTGATCAAGTGATGCCTGTAGTTGAAGAGGCAATCAAGAAAAAACCCAAAGTTATTTGGCTACAGGAAGGAATTCATAATCCTGAGGCAGAAGAACTTGCAAGCAAGGCAGGAATTGAAGTGGTCTTTAACAGATGCATGCTGGCAGAGCATGAGAGATTATTTTAAAATGACCGATAGCACATTTTCAGATTTTTACAAATCTCTTTTAAAACTTGCAAAATCATTTGAAGAAACAAATACCTCGCTCAAGATTCAGCCAGATCTTGACGCAAACATAATTAGAATATATGGTGAAAAAACAGATTCCATAGAACGGGCAAAAGCCGGATTAGAAGAAATATCTGAGCTTGCATATGCAACTGCGGAGCACCATCCCTTTTGGAGTCTTTTATACAATTCCTCGCAAATTTCAAAGCTTGCTCTTGAAAAATGGAATGGCGAACTGACTAAAGATGAACTTGATGAAATAGCGTGGTGTTCTGATGAGCTCAAAAACGCTAGTACGAAACTCAAAGAAAAACAAAATAAATGCTGAATTTGTTCGGCAGAAATAAATATTCAAATTCTAAAATTAATTCATGCCAATAAAGATAGGTCTCATTGGTAAAACAAATACTGGCAAGACTACTTTCTTTAATGCTGCAACCCTTTCTCATTCAGAAATTTCCACTTATCCTTTTACCACGAAAAAACCAGAAAGAGCCATGGCCAATGCAATCACTCCATGTGTTCATACCGAATTTAACGTTCAAGATCAACCACAAAATTCAAAATGCAGCGACGGATGGAGATTTATTCCAATTGAACTAATTGATCTTCCCGGGTTGATAAAGGACGCATGGGCAGGCAAGGGCCTGGGAAACCAATTTCTTTCAGTTGCAACTCAATCTGATGCCATATTGCATGTAGTTGATGTATCGGGAAGCGTAGATTCTTCTG
>JBGOUS010000152.1:0-3381 GCA_041477675.1 Nitrosopumilaceae archaeon | reverse complement strand
TAGTGATCTTTCCTGATCTTGCCATTTTTGCTATATTCTGAGCTGCTGCTCTTGGAATCATGCCTATTTTAGATTGAGATTCAGCTACAGCTGCCTCTAACTCAAGTTGATAATTGATTTTTTTTTGTTCATCAAAAATTTCACGCATTTCTTCTGTGCCATATCGTCCTCCATCAATTGGTAAAATGGGCATAATGAATTTGAACTGAATTAGGAAAATAAACCTACTTAAAGATTCATCTTTGGTTACTATAAGACTAGTAAATGTTCTTTATAGCCCCACGACACTCCTTATGACGCCATTTGTCATCATAAATTGTGTCGCCCTCATTGAATTTCATTTCCTTATTGCAAAGAGAACAAAATGGTTTCTCAATAGTTTGGTTCAATCCTGTTCTTCATTTTTATCTAATATCGCAATAATAAGAGCAAGTATGTTCTAACAATGACGTACATTTCTATTTTACAAAATCTTCTCACGATTCTAGAATGATTTGTACGATCCAAAGATCAAATACAGTATTGATTGCTATGATCAATCTTATGATCATAATAGTCTCATGACATGTGCATTGCACTGCATTCTCACTGTTTTATTAATTAGGGTAAGCTAACTGACGAGCGTGGATGAATTAATAATTCCAAAATTTGCTTGGGGAAAAACATTTGACCACAACCAAGGTCATACAAAAAATGAATGGGGAATGAATGATGAGGAAAAAAAGGAAAATACGAATAATTGAAGCCTATACTGTATTAGGCAATTTGGCAAAAGTAAAAACTGGTGGTCTTGTCTATTCACATTATGATTATTGAAGAATAGATTAACCAAAAAATTACTTGTCTGCTTATGATTTAAATTGTGCAAGAGCAACGTTTGTTCACTGATATAGATGACATCACTAGTTCCAAAAAAAATCGGCAATATGCAATATCAAATCGAAGCTGATTCAAATCGTGGAATGAAAGTTCCTGTTACCATTTATGCTGATGAAGGGTTATTGCAAAAAATGATGACAGATAGAACAATTACTCAAGCAATCAATGTATCTACTTTACCAGGAGTTCAAAAACACGTGGTAGTCTTACCTGATGGACATGAAGGATACGGATTTCCTGTAGGTGGAGTAGCAGCTATGGATGCAGAAGAAGGAATGATCAGCCCCGGTGGGGTAGGATATGACATTAATTGTGGTGTAAGATTACTACGAACAAATCTTAACGAAAACGATGTCAGACCAAAATTAAAAAATCTTGTTAACGATCTTTTCAGCTCTATTCCATCTGGTGTTGGTTCAAAGGGGGCGGTAAAACTAAGTTTTTCACAACTTGATGAAGTATTAGTAAAAGGAGTGCAATGGGCAATTGATAATGGATACGGAACTAAAGACGATGCAGATGTATGTGAGGAAAATGGTCAAATTAAAAACGCTGATCCTGGCAAGGTATCAGCAACTGCTAGAAAACGTGGTGCGCCACAACTTGGAAGCCTTGGTTCTGGAAATCACTTTCTTGAGGTACAAAAGGTTGCAGAAATACATGACAAGGAAGCTGCAAAACGAATGGGAATATACAATGAAGGACAGGTGACAGTTTTGATTCACTGTGGATCAAGAGGATTTGGTCACCAAATATGCAGTGATTATCTTAGAGTTTCGGAACAATCGCTTAGCAAATATGGGATAACTTTGGCAGATAGAGAACTTGCTTGCGTTCCAAATTCATCAGAGGAGGGCGAGTCTTATAGAAAAGCGATGTTTGCTGCACTAAACTTTGCATGGAGTAACAGGCAGATGATTACACATTGGACAAGAAAGGCATTTGAACGCGTTTTTAAACAATCTGAGTCTGATTTGGATATGAAACTTGTTTATGATGTAGCTCATAACATCGCAAAGGTAGAAAAACACAAAATTAACGGACAACTAAAATCTGTCGTGGTTCATAGAAAAGGTGCCACTAGAGCATTTCCTGGAGGTAGAGATGAAATACCACAAAAATACAGGGACCTTGGACAACCAGTTTTCATCCCAGGTTCAATGGGAACAGCTAGCTGGATTCTTTTAGGTAAACCAAATTCACTTGAACTAAGTTTTGGTTCCACTGCACATGGTGCAGGAAGAACAATGTCGCGATCTGCAGCCAGAAGAAACTATACTGATGTTCAAGTGCAAAAAACACTTAGCGACAAAGGAATTTTCATAAAAGCCCTTACAAGAGAAGGAGTTGTGGAAGAAACTCCTGAAGCATACAAAGATGTAGATGCAGTTGCAAATGTTTCTCATGAACTTGGCATAGCCACTAAAGTTGCAAGACTTGTTCCTATAGGTGTCATAAAAGGATGAGCGAAGAAGACAAAGAATTAGATCTTCTCAAGGCAAAACGCTTGCTTGAGATGCAAAAAAATATCTCCTTACAACAAAAACAGGAAGAGCTTAAAGCAACAAAACAAGATCAAAAAACTGCTGCACTAAATCCAAGAGAGATTCTAATAAAACAACTAGGTTATCGTGGCCTAGAAGTTCTACAAAATGCAGAATCTCAATTTCCAGAAGAAACCAAAATGGTTGTAGACAAGCTTGCAGAACTAATTCAATCTGGCGAAGTTGCAGAAACAATTGATGGTGGAAAATTACTTACGCTTTTTAGGTCTATTGGTATTCGTGTTCGTGTAGCTACAACCATAAACATAGAACAAGATGGAAAGCTTGTTTCTTGGTCTGACAAACTAAAGGAAAGTACATCTGTAAAAGAAAGTTCAGAAAATCAAACTGAATAAATAATCGAAAGTTATTATCTCAAGCAAAGCAAGTCGGATCAGTACATATTGTTACAATTTTTTCACTTGCCTTTATTATGTCATTAATAAGTCTAGATATTTCCATGTTGGCAATACTATACATTGTCATTTTTCCATTTTCTCCTGGATGTATTATTCCGCATTGTTTTAACACTTTTAGATGGTGAGATATCAGAGGTTGATCTTTTTTCAAGTCAGAAACGAGGTAGTTTACGCACAATTCCCAGTTTTTTTGAAGCAATTTAAGAATATTAAAGCGAGTCTCATCACAGAACATTTTCGAAATCCAAATTTACTAGCTAGATAATAAAACCACATGATCAATAGTTCTATGCTTTTTGAAATTTCTACTACTAAATATGACAGTGATAAAGATCTTGTCACTTCCGTCATGAAAGACCTCCAATCATTATGTGGAGTAACTGATGGTTTTTTGTTCAGCAATCCAATGGAAAGGTTTGGTTGGACTTTTTTCAAAATATTGTTTAAAAACGAGTTAATTGAGGGTATGCAAAAAAAATTTGGAAGTCAATTAATGAATGCGAATGGTAAAGCATTTCAAGAAAAATTTCCCCAGAAAG
>JBGOUS010000124.1:0-4038 GCA_041477675.1 Nitrosopumilaceae archaeon | reverse complement strand
CTGTAGCGTTCTTTTCTGGTTACACTCTTGGCAGTCAGAGCGTACAACCACTTGTAATACAAGAAAATCCACAGTCAAAAAACACTACACCACAGCCAACTCAGACACAACCAACAGAAGCAAGGAGAATTTTCGTTTCATTATCTGATGATCCAGTAAAGGGAAATCCAAATGCTCCGGTAACAATTGTAGAGTTTTCTGATTTCCAATGTCCTTTCTGTGCACGATTCTTCACGCAAACTTTGCCGCAGATACAACATGATTACATTGATTCAGGTAAAGTGAAACTAGTTTTTAGGGACTTTCCATTAGACAGCATACATCCAAATGCCATAGCTGCCTCAATTGCTGCTCACTGTGCAAACGAACAAGCCAAGTTTTGGGAGTATCATAATAAATTATTTGAAGGCCAAACTCAATGGGCTAGTCTTGATGCAAGTGATGCAGCAAACACATTCATACAATATGCGTCTGAATTAGGACTAGATTCTAATAATTTCAACTCTTGTTTGAATTCTACAAAATCTCTGGATGAGATAAGCAGTGACTATAAAGATGGGATAAATTATGGTGTTTCCGGAACGCCAGCATTTTTCATAGGAAATGACAAAGACGGATACGTTACGTTGATAGGAGCTAAACCATACTCCGAATTCAAACAAACAATTGATAATGAACTATCCTAAAGGATCAAAATGCTTCGTTTTATGCTAAAAGAGTTATTATAAATATATAATTTTGAAAAACAATTAGGACGTCTTAATAATAACCACTAGGTTGTTTTTTACTTGGAGTTGGAGGTGGGTTAACCTTCATTATCCCCTTGTTGATCAAATACTGTATTCCTGATACAAAATCACCATCAGATATCTTGCTGTCTGCCCACCATCCGGCATTGCTTTTTATCCACTGTGGAATTTTTTCTCCCGACAGAGAACCTGAGGACTTGGTTTCTGGTATTTTCATTATTCCCTTTTGTATGAGGTACTGGATTCCTTGCACAAAGTCCTTGTCTTCTAACGAGCCCTCAGCCCACCATTTTGCGTTTTTTTTAATCCAGTTTGGAAGTGTAGTATTTGTTTGTGTAGAGTTTTGAGCAGAAGCAAGCGGCATTACACCAACTAGCATCAATGATAACACTAAACTTGTGATGGGAAAAAGTACTTTTTGCACGTGCAAACTAGGGCTTTGCCAATACTTAAAAGAAGGGAAGAATTTGTACCTAAAATTAATAGGATGGAAGGACTAACGATACACATGTCGGAACAGGGCACTGTTGACAAAACCTTGTCAAGACGTGATTTTTTAAAATTGTTAACAACTAGTGGAATTGCAATTTCATTTACTCCATTTGTTCCTTGGGGCAAGTTCATGCCAAATCCTGAAAGTGTTTCGATTTTACAAAAAACCAAAGTGATTCTACCTGATGGAACGCATGCAAATGTTAACACGTTTCCAGTAAATTATGCAGATGCAGTTACTTATCCAAGTACTGGTGACAGAGTTATAGATGAAGAGTCATTTCGAAAATGGAATCTGATCAGATTGCCCGCAGAACTAGGTGGTTCAAAAAATGACGTATCTGCATTTCGTCTGTATAGCATGGTTTGTCTACATCTGTGGTGTTTGTGGAAGTATTGGCCAACTACTAATCCTGCAAAACCAAGAAACAGAGGAGAATGCCCATGTCATGCAAGTACATATGACCCTCTCACAGGAAAAGCAACTGACGGACCTGCAGCAAAACAAGCTCCACCTTCAAATATTCTTCCTTCTCTTGATTTAGAAGCTGACAAGGATGGATTCTTGTATATCATACCCGCAAAGTGGGATGTGCATAATAATGGCGTCATAGGATATGGCCGTTTCGTTAAAGAATAGAACCCAAAGAATTTAGCTACTCTTGATATATTAAAAAATGAAAAAGGAATTTCTTTAGATGGCAGAAACGCCCTTTTGCTTACTTCCTATATCGTACGCGTCATCTACCGTGGTGACAAATATCTTTCCATCTCCTTTGCTACCTGTTGATGTGGCATCAAGGATTGCTTTAACAACAACATCGGCCTTGGAATCATCAACTATGGTCATGACAGCTTCTATCGAATTGTATTCTGCGACATATCTAGCTGTCCCCCTTCCGCCACCTACTGATGGCCTATCTCCTTTTCCCTGTCCTTTGCCTGAGACAATCAAAAATCCTCCTGCGCCTGATTTTTTAATAGCTTCTCTGACTTCTCTCAATTTGTCACCAGGTATTAAAATGTCAATTCTTTTCATTAGAAAATTTATAAGATATAGCATATAAAAACATGATCCGATTGGAATAGAATCTTGTTTTATTTACTTAGTTAGGAAATCTTCAATTGGTTTTTTAAAGTAAACTTTATTCTTTGCAAGTTTTATAACATAACACGGATTACAAGTCGCTGCACCAAAACATCATGAGAATAGATCCTAAAGTTAGATTTGCTACAATATTTGACATGAATGGTATCATACTGTACAGTGCTCATCGTGATGGTGTTACTAATCTACTCTCACCAGAAGAAAACCAAAAGGCACTTGATCAAGCTATTATTGCATGGAAATCTAGAAACGAATATTCTAACAAGATTGGCAAAGGCAAGTACGTTCTGGCAGTTTATGAAAAAATAAAACGGATTGTCATGCCTCTGGATGAAGAGCATTTTCTTTACATAACAACAGAAGCAGATGCCAATCATGATATTATAATTGAAAAAGCGTTAAGACTAAAGCAAGATGCGTTGCATGCTCCTGAAGGAATGCCGTGAATCTTTTACAAGATAAAAAACTACATTTTTTGAAATTACTTTTTAATTAATTCTAAAATCTTAAATGGGATCTTATTTAGATCAATTTGTTTTTCTGCAGTTACAAAAAGCACATTTGGATCCATTGGGAAACTAATGAGGACTATTTTACCCCTATGAGAAAGTGAAAATTCAACTGGGCCAAACTCTTCATCAAATTCATGACGCATTCTAACTCGTAGTGAAAGCTCCATGAATAACATCTCATCCTTTTTGGCATTTTCAAGAGATGTAAGACCACTTCTCATTCCACCTGCCACCAATTTTCCTTTATTGTTTATTACTCTGGCAGACCGTATCCTATTTTCCAAATCAAAAACTTTTTCACATAATGTATCAAAACTGTTCTGATTATCTTGCACTAGATTGATGATGATATACTACCAGATTAACTTGTATCTCAGATTAAATTCAAAAAGCTTATCACCTAAGAGTGATATGATATAAACATGTCAAAGAAAAAGCCCGAAGGCTGGGAAACACTCTGGCAAGAATATCTTGAATCTCTAAACAAATGGAAACACGTCTATGAAATGTGGACAAAAGCAGGCAATGAAGCCATGATAAAGTACAGTGATGTTTGGCAAAAAACACTTGGAGCTGATGGTGAACTGTTAAAAAAAGTCAGTGAAACATGGCAAGAAGCTTGGAAACAAGCAGGTGTTGAGCCAATCAAACAGCTTGGTACAATGTGGGAGACTATGGTAAAGATGTCAGGAATGGAATCAATGGTAAAATTCAATGAGGACTGGATGAAAATGTGGCAAGGCTCTGGCATGGAACCATTCAAAGCTTATTCAGAAATGCTAAAAAAATATACAGAAACTTGGGAAAACATGTGGAAAAAATAACTGATCTTATAATCTCATATTCATTTCCTGAATTTCTCTAATTATGGTATCATGATCTGCCTCAGGCTCGGTAGACAAAATCAGCAAACCATCGTCCAAGAAGACTGTAATCAACTTGACTTTGTCTCTTGATGTTATCATCCAATTTGTATTTCCAAGCGCTTCATCAAACATTCTTTCCATGCTTACCTTTACTGAGATCTGGTAATGTGAGAGGTTGGCAAGCTCATCGCTAAGCAACGGTTTTGAGTTACTACGTCTTACAAACGATAGTAATTTCCTATCCTTTATTCGTCCTACAAATCGTATATTTTCATCCAGTTCTAGAACTTTGGAACATTTTGCTTTTACTG
>JBGOUS010000006.1:0-14587 GCA_041477675.1 Nitrosopumilaceae archaeon | reverse complement strand
CTAAAACATATAGATGTAGAGTGGGTAGAATCAAGCAGGCCAACTCTAAATGATGTATTTTTGAAATTAACAGGAAAGAGCATCAAAGAACAAGCTGAAGGAGGTTTTATGGAGAGGTATGTCCAATATGACAACA
This sequence comes from Nitrosopumilaceae archaeon, assembly GCA_041477675.1. GTDB lineage: Archaea > Thermoproteota > Nitrososphaeria > Nitrososphaerales > Nitrosopumilaceae > UBA8516. The sequence goes on along the minus strand of JBGOUS010000006.1, from coordinate 14,451 downwards.
ACCACTAGATTATTTTTTGACAAGATCTACGCCCTCTGGCTTAGAGAATTTAAAGTATTCATGCGAGAAAAAAGCAGACTGGTGGCGTCAACCTTTACTCCATTGCTTTGGCTGTTTGTTATAGGATCTGGATTTGGTTCCTCTACTTCTATTGCTTCAGTGGAGACTATAGATTATCAAAAGTTTATTTTTCCAGGGATAATTTGCATGTCGGTAATATTCTCGTCAGTATTTTTTGGCTCGTACATAATCTGGGATAGAAAATTTGATTTTTTAAAAAGTGTAATGGTAGCTCCAGTATCTAGAGGTACTATTTTTACTGGAAAAGCATTTGGTGGCATGACAACTTCATTGATTCAAGCTGCCATTCTTTTAGCAGTAGGAGCAATAATCGGAATTGAGTTTAGTGCCCTTTCAATTATTTTAACAATTGCAGTGATCTTACTTCTTTCATTTGCTCTGGTATCTCTTGGTCTTACCCTTGGTAGCTACATGACAAGCTTGGAAGGTTTTCAAATGATAGTAAGTTTTGTAGTATTTCCTCTCTTCTTTCTAAGTGGAGCATTATTTCCCACTGATAATCTTCCAGGCTGGCTTTCAATTTTAACGACAATCGATCCCGTAACCTATGGTGTAGATGCGCTTAGAAATATCATATTGGGAATTGGAAGTAAACCGCTTGGATTGGATATTGCGATTCTTATCATATACACCGTTGGTCTTGGAGCAGTGGGAACCTATTCTTTTAGAAGAATGAAGGCAGTATGAGATTAGATAATATAATTATTGATTGAACTTTATATTTGAAACTTAACAATAATTTATTTCTGAATTAGACTAAAAACATATAGTATTAGCTTAAAAATTAATCTAAAAGAACAAAATGTTGATGTCTGATGACTTAACAGTATCATGAACGGTGGACTACAGACTCCGAGAGTAAACCTGATTAAATTAATATAGGATGCAACTTGTTTTTAATTGAAACTAATGCACTCTGATAAAATTAAAAATTTTTTACAAAAAAGAAGAGATGGAAATCAGAGTGGAGGACAAGACAAAATCCTTTCCCAACATGAAAAAGGTAAACTGACAGCGAGAGAGAGAATTGATCTTTTGCTTGATGAGGGAAGTTTTACAGAAATTGATGCTCTTACAACACACCACTACCATGAATTTGAGATGCAGGACAAAAAATTCTTTGGTGACGGAGTCATCACAGGTTATGGGACTATAAACGGAAGACAGGTTTTCCTTTTTGCTTATGATTTTACCGTGCTTGGTGGCACTCTTAGTGAAATGGGTTCTAAAAAAATAACAAAAGTAATGGATCATGCAATGAAAGTGGGTTGTCCAATAATTGGGATTATTGATTCTGGTGGCGCGAGAATACAAGAAGGAATTTTGAGTCTTGATGGATTTGCTAACATTTTTTATCATAACCAATTAGCATCAGGAGTTATACCTCAAATCACTGCAAGCATTGGTCCCTCTGCAGGCGGTGCCGTATATTCTCCAGCAATGACAGATTTTGTTATAATGGTAGACAAATTAGCTACAATGTTTGTTACAGGTCCAGAAGTTGTCAAGACCGTTCTTGGAGAAGAAGTATCATTTGATGAACTTGGTGGCGCAATGTCGCACGGAAAAAATAGTGGTGTTGCACACATTGTCGCAAAAAACGAATATCAATGCATGGACTATGTAAGAACACTGTTATCTTATATCCCACAAAATAATACGGAGGAACCACCAATTGTACAAACAGATGATGATCCAAACAGATTAGATAACAATCTGATAAACATTATACCAGAAAATCCTCTGCAACCATATGATATGAAAGAGATAATCTATTCAATCTTAGACAACCGTGTATTTTTTGAAGTACACGAACTATTTGCAGCAAATGTCATAGTTGGGTTTGGGAGGATGAATGGTAGAACAATAGGGATTGTGGCAAATCAACCAATGGTACTTGCTGGTGCATTGGATATTGATTCGTCTAATAAAGCAGCAAGATTCATCAGATTCTGCGATTGTTACAATATCCCAATTGTCACTTTTGTGGACACTCCGGGTTACATGCCTGGAACACAACAAGAACATAGTGGCATAATTAGGCATGGAAGCAAGCTTTTGTATGCATATTGCGAAGCAACTGTGCCAAAGATAACTGTAATAATTGGCAAAGCTTATGGTGGCGCTTACATTGCTATGGCAAGTAAAAACCTTGGAACTGATATGAATTATGCATGGCCTACAGCTCAGATAGCTGTACTTGGTTCTGAAGCAGCAGTAAAAATAATGAACAGAAAAGAAATCGCAGCTGCAAAAGATCCGGAAGCTTTTAAAAAACAACTTGTTGACAACTTTACAGAAAAGTTTGCTAATCCTTACGTCGCGGCATCATACGGAACAGTTGATGCAGTATTAGATCCTGCAGAAACAAGACCGATGATAATTAAAGCATTAGAATCTCTTGCTAACAAACGTGAAAAAAGGCTCCCACGAAAACATGGAAACATAAATCTATGATTGCACATGATTGAAAAAATTCTGATAGCAAATAGAGGAGAAATTGCCATACGTGTGATTAAAGCATGCAAAACTTATGGTTTGAAATCTGTTGCAGTATATTCTGATGAAGATGTAAATTCGCGTCATACAAAGATGGCGTCAGAAGCTTATCACATAGGTGCAGCTCCTCCATCACAAAGCTATCTTAACATGGAAAAGATAGTTGAAGTTGCACTAAGCTCAGGTGCTGATGCAGTTCATCCTGGATATGGATTCCTTTCAGAAAATGCCGACTTTGCAGATCTTTGTGAAAAGAAAAAACTGAATTTTATTGGTCCTAGTGGTAAATCAATGAGACTGTGTGGGGACAAAATGTTGTGCAAAGATGCAATGATAAAAGCCAAGGTGCCTACTGTGCCAGGAAGTCCAGGTATAGTAGAAGAGGTGGATAAAGCACTTGATATTGCTCACCAAATAGGATTTCCAGTTTTACTTAAGTCGGTTTTTGGTGGTGGAGGAAGAGGAATCAGATTAGTGAATAATGAAAAGGAACTAAGAGAGGCTTTTGAAATTGCTTCTGGTGAATCCAAAGCAGCATTTGGTAAATCTGCACTCTTTGTAGAAAAATTTCTTCCCAAAATACGACACATAGAATACCAATTATTTAGAGATAAACACGGGAATGCCTTGCATGTCTTTGAAAGAGAGTGCTCTATTCAGAGAAGACACCAGAAGCTCATTGAGATGTCCCCCTCACCTGTTGTTGATCAACAAACACGTGATAAAGTAGGAGAGATTGCCGTAAATGCTGCTATCGCAGTTGATTATACTAATGCAGGAACTGCAGAATTTCTAAGACTCGATGATGGGACATTTTATTTTATAGAAATTAACGCACGACTTCAAGTAGAACATCCTGTGACAGAGCTTGTTTCAGGCCTTGACCTTGTAAAACTACAAATAGATATTGCAAACGGAAAAGAAATTCCATTTAAACAAAAAGATTTGAAGATGAAAGGATGTGCACTCGAATGCAGAATAAATGCAGAAGATACTTTCCTTGATTTTGCACCATCGACAGGACCAGTTCCAGATGTAAACATTCCATCTGGCCCAGGTGTAAGAGTTGATACCTATCTATATCCTGGCTGCACTGTTTCTCCATACTATGATTCTCTGATGGCAAAACTTGTAACTTGGGGAGAAACTTTTGAAGAATCAAGACAAAGAATGCAGATGGCTCTCTCAGATTTTTACATTGAGGGTGTTGAAACATCCATATCTCTATACAAAACAATACTTGACAGCAAAGAATTCATCAAGGGTGACTTGTCGACTGATTTTCTTGAGAGATTCAAAATTTTAGACAGGCTGCGTGATGATACCAAAAAAGAAGTTTTGAATAAAGCAGATGCTGCTCTTGCAGCAGCAATAATACACTCTGAATTCCTAAAAAGTAGAGTCACATCACATACAGGAAGTGGCATACGTTGGAAAAGCCAACTGGATGAGGCATAGGAATGGAATTTAAAATAGAAAATCTTGAAAACACGTTTAATGCTGAAATTGTACAAAGTCTTGGTAATTCTGAATACATAATAAGAGTTCAAGAAAAGGAAAGAACTCTCAAGATTCTAAGCATGACTTCTAATAAAATTGAATTCATGTTGGATAATAGTTATCATGCTGCAAAATATCTAGACAACAACACTGCTAAGATGATATTGGTGGTAGACGGTGTACAGATAACCTTTGACAAGCACTCTGAACTAGATAAAATCGTGTACAAAAATTCTGGCGCTGAGAGTGGAGGTGACTCTCAAGTGAGTCTGCGTAGTCAAATCCCAGGCAGAGTTGCATCAATCAACGCAAATGTTGGTGAAAGTGTAAAAAAAGGTGATGTTCTATGTGTTTTAGAATCCATGAAGATGCAAGTTTCAATAAAGTCACACAAAGATGGGCAGATCAAATCTATAAAAATAAAACAAGGCGCATCAGTTGCAAAAAACGACGTCCTGATAGAAATAGAATGAAAATAAAAATCTAAAAATAAATTAATTTCCTTTAAGGAAGTTCATTATTTCTTGGTAGTTTGGTTCGATCAAAGGATTGTCTGAAATCCATTTGTAAACTACTTCACCTTTTTCATCAACTATAAATACAGAACGCTTTGCTGCATCATATCCTTTAACATGTAATAGATCTGGCATCAGTATATCATAATCGCGTATTGTTTGACTCTTATAATCTCCAAGTATTGGAAAGTTTAGATGATGTGCTTCTGCAAAAGCTTTGTTTGCAAATGGTCCGTCATTACTTATTCCGATAACTTGGGCACCCAATTTAGATATCTGATCCCAAGAATCTCGGAAAGTACACATCTCTTTTGTACAGACAGGTGAGCTTGCAGCAACAAAAAACGATAACACGACTTTCTTTCCTTTGAACTCATCAAGACTTCTCATCTTCAAATCTGTATCTACCAATGTAAAACTTGGAGCTTTGTCTCCAATGTTTATTCCCATGATTTACAATTTTGAAACCGGTATATATCAATCACTGATTTTTTAGTTACTTTTGTATACAGCAATAAATACCGGTGTTATGCAACAATTATGTGCCAAGTATGAAATGTGTATCATGCGGAATAGGATTCTTTTCACCAAGTGGTGCAGATAAATGCTCACGATGCACAGAAAAAGATTCACATGGAATGGAGCACGATGACCATTCTTGTGGTTGTGGGCATTCACACTAAATTCGTCTTTTCAACTAGTATCATAATTCATCATCTAAATCAATAATAAAATCATGATTTGAAAATCAACTTTGGGTTAAAGTTGATCTAGAACTGTGCATAGATTTTTATACTCTCCGACCGGCTTTTTAGCTACTTTGGTAGGAGAGGTAGCTGGAAGCTTTAGCCCTGTATTGCTAATGTTTGGATTTGCGATTGTAGCAACAGCCCCCGCCCTGATTCTTTCTAGAATGATTGCGCCAAGGAAAAAAGGTAACCCTGTCAAGTTTTTGCCTATGGAATGTGGTCAAGTTCCAAGTGGTGAAGGACGAACTCATTTTATGATGCAGTATTACGCTTATGTTTTGATGTTTGTTGTTTTCGACGTAATGTCAATTTTTCTATATGCTTGGGGAAGTACATTGTTAAATCTCCCAAAGTCTGCAACTCTTCCAATAATAGCATTTTTAGGAATAATGTTTGCTTCATTTGCATTCGCATTGTATCAATCAGGGAGGAGGAACATTTGGTAATTCTTAAATCAAATATGATATATGATAAAATCAGGAGGGATAACAATTGCAAAAAGAACTGATCTCATCTCATGCAACAAATGTATTTCTTGGAAAGCTGGGAGATGTTCTCATTAAAGCAATTGATAAGCCGCTAGGTTACGCCCTAAATTGGGGTAGGCTCTGGTCACTTTGGCCCGTGCATATTGAGACAGCATGTTGCAGTGTAGAGTTTGGAGCAGCCTCTGGTCCTAGATATGATGTAGAAAGATTCGGAATCATTGAGGCCTTTGGTTCTTTAAGACAATGTGATTTGGTTGTAGTACAAGGAACTATTACAAGAAAAATGGCTCCACGACTCAGAATGGTATATGATCAAATGCCAGATCCAAAATATGTTATTGCGATGGGTGCATGTGCAATTACTGGAGGCTTGTACTTTGACTCGTACAATGTTCTGCCAGGAATTGATGGAGTGATTCCAGTTGATGTCTATGTCCCAGGCTGTCCACCTCGACCTGAAACTCTTATACAAGGATGCATGTTGCTTCAAGAAAAAATTAAGAGAATGAAGGTTAGGTAATAATGAGTTCTGAAACAACAACTGATGAAAAATCCAGTGAAACTGTAGAGACAAAACCGGAGATTGCCAAAAAAGAAACCACTCTTGTAGTTGAACCAAAATTTGAAAAATCTCTTGCAGAAAAGGTAGTTTCTAAATTTGGTACAATAGTGACAATTGGTTTTATAAAACCAAACAGAATCAGAATAAATACAAAGAAAGAAAACATTTTAGATGTTGCAACGTTCATTCGTGACGAATTAAATTTTGATCATGCAGAATCAGTTACAGGTGTAGATTACCCGAAGTCAAAAGAAATCGAGGTTGTTTATCACTTGGGTTCATATACAGAACCACAATTAGCAAAACAAGTACTTACTTTAGCTACACGAGTACCGCGAGAAGACATTCCAAACCCTGGACATGATAGTACGAGAATGCATTCTCTCAGAGATGTTTTTTACAGTGTAGAGTTTCATGAAAGGGAATGCTTTGAGATGCTTGGAGTGTATTTTGAAGGACATCCAGATAATAGAAGATTACTTTTGCCAGAAGACTGGGCAGATATTCCACCTTTCAGAAAGGACTTTAGCATAAAGGGAAGATAAAATGACAACATCACTACCGCCAGGAATGCAACTTGAAAAAGTTGACGACAGGATAATGACATTAAATGTTGGTCCACAACATCCGGGTTCTGGACACATGCGACTTATCATCAAAGTTGATGGTGACTATATTGTTTCATGTGATCCCGACCCTGGATATGTACATCGTGGAGAAGAAAAAATGGCAGAGTATAGAAACTACATACAAAATATTCCACACTTGGAAAGACCAGTAATTCATGACTCTTGCAACATTTTGTATCCGTATTGTCTTGCAGTAGAAGATCTTTTGGGACTTGAAGTTCCAGAACGAGCTAAATACATTCGTGTTATAGCATCAGAGCTAAACAGATGTGTTTATACTCTGTATTGGCTTGCAATTTACGGAATTTTCTTAGGACATTCTACAATGTTCATGTGGCCGATGGGTGATAGAGAATTTTGTGTCGATCTTTTAGAAGCAATGTCTGGGGCAAGAGTAACACATTCATACTTTGTGCCAGGTGGTGTAAGAAACGATTTACCAGCAAACTTTGAAGAAAGATGCCTAAGACAAATAGATTATTTTGAAAAAAGACTAAAACAATATGAAGACATATTCTATCAGAACCCCGTTTTAAAACAACGAACCGAAGGAACAGGTATCTTATCAAGAATAGATGCAATTCGACTTGGAACTACCGGGTCTGTTCTTCGTTCTACTGGTGTGGACTTTGATGTAAGAAAGAAAGAGCCATACGATGTTTATGATAACTTGGACTTTCAAACCCAAGTACTAAAGGAAGGCGACTCCTATGCACGATCACGAGTTCCTTACCTTGACATGCTTGAAAGCTGTAGAATAATAAAAGATGCATTAAAGAAGATGCCAAAATCAGGTACAGTAAGAACAAAACTAAAACCAAACCCAAAAGGCGGAAACGATGAAGCCTACCGCAGAGTTGAATCGGGAAGAGGATCTCTTGGTATGTATGTTGTATCTGATGGTAAACCTGAACCATATAGAGTCAAAATAAGTGTCGGCTCGTTTAGAAATTTGATTTGCATGCCGTATTTACTTAAGGGGGAAAAACTTGGAAACATGCCAGCTGTTTATTGGAGTCTGAACTACTGGCCAGTGGAGGCTGATAGATAAATGTCATCTATTGCACCAGAATTTAGACTAAGTAGATTTGTAGCATCCTTAACCGACATCATCTTTTGGGTTGTAGTCATATTCACACTAATTGGCTTGCCAATTGTATTTATTCTACTGTTCTACATTCAACTTCCAGTAATCGATGGCAAACTACTCACTCCATATCTTGCATTAACTTGGATGGCAGATCCATCGCGCACATTACCTATAGTGAAGTCACTTATCCATACAGATTTTTTCAGAATAGCCGCTTTTCCTGGTTTTGGTTTTGCCGCTCTTCTTGCTGCAGGAACGATTTACATAGAAAGAAAATTTCTTGCAAAGATGCAGCTTCGTGTAGGGCCACTTTACTGTGGTAAAATAGAAGGGATACTGCAACTGATAGGAGATGGACTAAAATTAATATCAAAAGAGATAATCATTCCTGCAAAAGCAGATAAACCAATTTTCTGGGCTGCTCCACTGTTATTCGTCGGAACTGCTGCAGCCTTTATTTCGTTAATCCCAGTTGCTCCCGGATGGGTAGTAGCGGATCTTGACGTAGGATTGTTAGCAGTTTTTGCAGTGATCGGATTCTTTCCAATAATTACTCTGCTCTCATCTTGGTCAGCAAATAGCAAATTCCCATTCATAGGTGGAATACGGGCACTTCATCAAATGGTCTCGTTCGAGATTCCATTAATTCTGTCACTTCTTGGAATAGTTATTTTGGCAGGAACATTAAATCTGACAGAAATTGTTGAATCACAACAACATTACTGGTGGATTATCTTCATGCCAATTGGTGCCATTGTATTTTTCACTACAATACTTGCAGAACTAGAAAGAATTCCATTTGATCTCCCAGAAGCAGAAAGTGAAATTGTTGCTGGTTGGCTAACAGAATTTTCTGGAATGATGTACGGTCTTGTTCAACTCGGTTCATACCTTAAATTGTACGCATTTGCTGCTTTGTTTACGATTTTGTTTTTGGGTGGATGGAATGGTCCAATGGTTTGGCCGCCATTTCCACAAGAAATAATCACAGAAGGGATAAAGATGGGTCCAATCACCATGCATATTCCGGGTCTACCATTATTAGATCAAGAAATGTTAAACGGTACTTTGTGGTTTACAATTAAAACTATTGGAGTTATACTTGTGATCTTACTACCAAGAGGTGTTTTCCCAAGAATTAGAATAGATCTACTTTTGCACACCGGTTGGTACAAATTAATTGGATTAGCATTTGTTAACATCTTTATAGCTCTGGCCTTGGTATATGCAGGTGTCTTGGGTCCGGGAGGATTAATACAATGAGTAGCGCAATGGGAATAATACGCGCTCTTAACTCAGGTGTAAAACACCTAGCAGTTAAAAGATTTACATTACGTTATCCAGAAGAAAAATTAAAGTTTGTAGGCGATGGCTTCCAGTTTGATCCTCAGACTGGTGTAGGAATTGCTGGTCTAAAGGGACGACACATATTGTTTCATGACAAGTGTACTGGTTGCCAGCTCTGTGCTATCGCATGTGAAGGAATTGCTGAAGCCATAGCTATGGTTAAGGTACCCGAAACTTGGAAACACAACAAGAAAGCAATAATGCCACAGATTGACTATGGTAAATGTGTATTCTGTGGATTATGTGTAGACGCATGTCCATTTTATGCTTTGTACATGACAAATGACTATGAACTTTCTTCGTTTTCCAAGGAAGCATTAATCTACACACCAGCTCAACTTGCTGTAACTCCAAAAGTAGAACAAGACGTAGAAATAAAAATTGATGAGCGTGGGGCAACACATGGCTGATGCTGTATTTCTCGCAGTCTCAGTCTTAACAATTGGATCTGCAATAGCTGCACTTGAAGTTCGATCAATGATTTATGGTTCTATAGCTTTGATGGTTACACTTGCTGGTGTTGCTGGATTTTTTTTGCTGTTGGACGCGCCATTTGTTGCAATGTTTCAAATCTCTGTTTATGTCGGCTCCATTGCAGTGCTTATACTGTTTACTGTAATGCTAGTACGACGTGAACTCCTATTCAACAAAATCGAAGATCCTCGTAGAAGATATGCTGGCATAGGTTTGATGATTGTGATCATGCTTGGGATAGGAACTATCATAATTGGTTCTGGAATAAAATCAATGGAAGTTGATGCTCCAGCTGTTGACTTTAGAGAAATAGGAAAGGACTTTCTTACGTATTATTCCCCCGCACTTGTTGTGATGGGACTTATTTTGGCGTCTGCAGTAATTGGTGCTTTGACATTAGCAAGAAGGGAGGATGTTACAAATGAGCAACGAACTGATTGAATTTGTCCTAGTGTCGGTGGCACTTTTGGCCATTGGAATATACGGTCTTGCAGTAAAGCGAAATGCAATTAGAATGCTTTTTGCAATAGAAATGATAGTTAATGCCGCAAATCTCAATGTTGTTGCATTTTCCAGATTTATTCCAAATAGCCAAGGACAAACACTCGCATTGTTTTCTATAGCTATTGCAGCTGCAGAAGTTGCAGTTGGACTAGCACTGATCATAGTTGCCTACAGGATGTACAAAAATATTGATATTGCTGATTTCAGGAGTTTGAAAGGATAATGCAATATGTATTGTTGCAAGCGGTCTTTTTACCGCTACTACTGTCGCCTGTAGCTTACTATCTTGGAAGAAAATCTGGACCTACGGCAGCAACTTGGTTTACTTTTGGAATTTTACTTTATTGCACTACAATAATGATTGTTCCCGTATTTTCAGGAACATATGAAGAACATTATCCTTGGACTAAGATGTTTGGAGAATTTGGATTCTTACTTGATGGACTTGCATCACCTTTTGCAATAATAATTTATGTTTTATCTACGGTGCTTGCAATTTACTCAAAACCATACATGGTTGCAAAAATTACTGAGCAGTTTGAAGAAAAAACGCATCACCAAAAACAACTAGTAGGCGATGGTCAATCTACTGCAATCATTGAATCGTCTGCGCTTAAAGGATATTTGAATAATCAAATCGGAGTCTACTTTGCACTATATCTTGTTTTTGCTATGGGAATGCTTGGGACTGTACTTGCAACCAACCTGATAGAATTTTTTGTTTTCTTTGAGGTGATGCTGATTCCTGGTTTCTTTTTGATTGCATTCTATGGATATGGTGCAAGAAGAAGAATTGCATTATTGTTCTTTTTCTGGACTCATGTAGGAGCAGTTGTTTTACTTTTAGGATTCCTGGCGATCGGACTTAGTGCTGGTAGCTTTAATTTTGTTGATATTAGAGAAGAGGGTATTCCGCCAAATATTCTAGCATTTGCAGTTGTTGCGATAATAATTGGACTTGGAGTAAAAATGGCTGCATTTATTTTCCACATATGGTTGCCGTATGCACACGCAGAAGCACCTACGCCAATAAGTGCGCTCTTGTCACCAGCAATGATCGGAATTGGAGCATACGGAATTATCAGACTTATTGTTCAGCTTCTGCCTGGACAGTTCGAACACTTTGCACTATTTCTGAACTTGTGGGGACTAGCAACCATGCTTTATGGTGGTGCTATGGCATTAATGCAAGACGACATTAAGCGATTGTTTGCATACTCTAGCATAAGTCAGATGGGTTATCTGTTATTTGGAATTGGTTCTGCATCTGCATTAGGACTTTCTGGTTCAGAAATGATGTACGTATCACATGGACTTGGTAAAGGATTACTCTTCATGATGGCAGGTTCCGTTATACTGCAAGTTGGTACAAGAAGTATGACAAAACTTGGTGGACTGGCAGGAAAGATGCCAATTACTGCAGTCTGTGCAATGATTGGATCTCTTACAATAATGGGAATTCCACCAACTAGTGGATTCATGGGAGAATGGACTATGTTTTATGGCGCATTACAAACTGCCATACAACAAGGTTCTACAATTAGGATGGTTATATTTGGTCTAGGATTAGTTTCTACTGTTATTACAATGTCATACATTTTGTGGATGATGAAACGTGTATTTTTTGGAAAACTCCCAGAAAATCTCTCAAACACAAAAGAAGCAAGTTGGTATATTACTGCGCCAATGATGGTGCTGGCCGGATTTACTATTGTGATAGGAATCTATCCTGACATTTTCTTTAACCAAATAATTCCTTTCATGAAAGGGGTGGTGGGGGGTTAGATCATGGCGTTTGAACTTGCGGGACTTGGTTTAGGAGCAGGTGCACTCAACGGTTGGGCAATCTGGATCCTACCATTTGTTGCGGCTCTGATAATCCCCGGTGTTGCAAAATTCTCCCGTAGAGGAACAAGTGGAGTCGCAGTAGCTTTTGCGTTGATGAGTGCAATTTCAGCAGTCACACTATTGCCTTCTGCACTTGAAGGAAACGAAGTACATGATCAGATACCTTGGATTTCATCAATAGGGCTGAAAGCAGGAGTTCTTGCAGATCCACTTGCAGTTATAATGGCAAACGTAGTTGGGTGGATTTCATTTTTGATAATGGTGTATAGTACAGGCTACATGAAGGGAGACCAAAACATCACAAGATTTTGGTTCTGGATGCTATTCTTTATAGGCTCAATGCAACTAATTGTTTTGTCTGATAATTTCTTACAACTATTCTTTGGATGGGAAGGAGTAGGACTTGCCTCATATGCACTAATTGGCTTCTGGTATCAAGATAAGAAGAAAGATCATGTTGGAACTGAGGGCCACACTGCTCTTGGTGTATTACAATACTATTCTCCAACACATGCAGGAATCAAGGCATTCATCATGACAAAAGTGGGAGACATCATGATGCTTGCTGGAATGCTTTTGATATTTGCATTTGCTGGAACATTTGGTTTTAGAGAATTAACCCATGATACAGCTTGGGCTACTGCAATGTCAGCACAAGGCCTGCTAGTTCCTGCAGCAGTGTTACTCTTTGGTGGGGCTATTGGAAAATCTGCACAATTCCCATTAAACGAATGGTTGCTTGAGGCAATGACTGGTCCAACTGCAGTATCTGCTTTGATTCATGCAGCTACAATGGTAAAAGCAGGAGTCTTCTTGGTAGCAAGATTAGGACCATTATTCTTTGCACTTGCAGCAATTGGAATCTCAATGGATCAATTCTTTGAAGTCATTGCATGGGTTGGTGCAATTACTGCAATCTTACTTGCTACTCAAGGAATGGTTTCTCCAGAAATAAAAAAAGTCCTCGCATATTCTACAGGTTCTCAGATTGGATATATGATGATGGCACTTGGAGTGGCTGGACTCTCACAACAATTCGTTGACGGGTATACAGCTGGATTTTTCCATATGATTTCTCACGCAATGTTTAAAGCTTCATTGTTCATGGCTGCAGGATCAGTGTTACATGTTGTTGGTTCTAGATTCATGACAGATATGGGAGGATTGAGAAAATACATGAGAAAGACATACGCGTTCATGTGGGCTGCGGGTCTTGCACTTATGGGTGCACCATTTATCACTACAGGATTCTGGAGCAAAGATGCAATTTTTGCCGCTGTCTACGAGTCTGGAAATACATGGGCAATACCTCTGTTTGCAATAGCACTTATCACTGCCATAATTACAGCATTCTACACCACGAGAATGATTGGCATGGTATTCTTTGGAAACAAAAGCAAACACATTGAAAAAATGGAAAAGGAGGGACATCACATTCACGAAGCAAGCGCATCTATGTGGGTGCCTTATGGAATACTTGCTGTACTGACTATAGGCATTGGTATTATTGGGTTATCAGCTGAACAAGGAATTCATCATCTCTTTACAGAATATCTTTCTAGTACATTTGGAATAGAGTCAGGACAGAGAACTGTTACTACTGAATCAGAATCAGTACTGGGAGGATTCCTAAGTGGTATTAATCCAATCGCATTGACGGCATCACTTTTAGCATTTGCTATAGGATTTGTTCTTGGTTATATCTTCTATATCGGTAGATTCGTAGATCCAGTAAAATTTGTAAACTCCAATTTATTCTTCTATGCTATACACAAATTCTTCTTAAACAGATGGTATCTTAACTCATTAATTTATTGGGCTTTTGTAACTGCACCGTTATTCTTTGCTAGAGGGATTTGGAGATACTTTGAAAGCACTGTGATAGATGGGATGAACACAGGTCCAGAAAAAGCAGTAGGATGGAGTGCCAAAGTTATTCAAGGAACTCAAACTGGAATTTCACAATCATACTTGTATGTATTTGGAGCAGGAATACTCTTTGTAGTATTGCTATTGTTAATTTAGGAGAAAAAAATGATAGACTTTACTTCAACACCAATCATTCTAACTATAATACTGGGAGCAGTCGGTGTGATCCTTCCAGTAATTAATGTAATAAGAAAAGAGAAGGGCTCGTCTTCATTTTATGGAGCAATAACATTTGG
>JBGOUS010000052.1:0-6524 GCA_041477675.1 Nitrosopumilaceae archaeon | reverse complement strand
CAATTTTCTATTGCATTGATAGAATAGATGAGTAAGTTATTTATGAGAATAAAAATTTATTCTATGAATAATTTTCACACATTATACTCTGAGATAAAATTTGAAAATAAAAGATTAAAAGATCATCTCTGATAAATGATTAATAAGTATTGCTGAGGATAACTACCTGAATGTTATATTGAATTAGTTTTCTTGCCTTGTAGTGATAACAATTAGCTTTGAAGATTTGGTCCAGCATGACGTATCATTTTACAAAAAATGTATTTCAATTGTAATTATGAAACCGATCATCAAACCAATTGTCTCAAACCATGACAATTTGAGGATTCACGATGAATAAGACATCATATTCTGATCAAGTAAAATTATTTTTGATGGTAACTGTGATAGTTCTAGGTATCTTTAGCGGTGCAGCTTCTGCATCTGCCGCACCTGGTGGTAATGGTAATGAAGACAATACAGGAAAATCAAGCCATGGCAAGGGAAAATCAAGCGAAGCCAAAGGAAAATCCATTGAAAACAAGAGCAAGTCAACCCAAAACAACGAGGAGAAGTTATCAAATGATGATAATAATGACCAGAAAGGAAAATCAAGCGAAGATAACCAAGATAAAGGAAAATCAAGCGAAGATAATGAAGACAAGAACGGAAAATCCCAAAGTAATAGTAATAGCAAAATAACAATATGTCACGTACCTCCTGGAAACCCAACTAAGGCTTATACCATTAGAATTAGCAATTCCGCACTTGAAGCACACCTATCTCATGGAGATTATGTGGGGACATGTAACACAACAACAAACAGCGATAGTGACCACGACGGCGTACCAAACGGTGAAGATAACTGTCCTAACATATCAAATCCAAACCAGACAGATGTTGATCATGATAACATAGGTGACGCATGTGACCAATTGATTGATTCCGACCGCGACGGTATAGCAAACGCTTCAGACAACTGTCCCACTGTTGCAAATCCAGGACAAGCAAATGCTGACGGAGATGCATTTGGTAATGCATGTGACACAACACCAAACGGTGATACTGACGGTGACGGTAAAGACAATAATTCTGATAACTGTCCTAGTGTATCAAATCCAAACCAGACAGATACTGATCATGATGGTATAGGTGACGCATGTGATGCATTCCCACAAGATGGTAACAATGATTCTGATGGAGATGGAATAGCAGGTAACGCAGATAACTGTCCTAGTGTATCAAATACAAATCAAGCAAACAACGATGGCGATGGACTAGGTGATGCATGTGATCCAGACGATGATAATGATAACGTAGCAGACGGTTCAGACAACTGTCCAACTATTGCAAATCCAGGACAAGCAAATACTGACGGAGATGCATTTGGTAATGTATGTGACTCTACACCAAATGGTGATACTGATGGTGACGGCGTAGACAATCTTACTGACAACTGTCCTAATATATCAAATCCAAGCCAGACAAACAACGATGGCGATGGACTAGGTGATGCATGTGATTCTACACCAAACGGTGATATCACTGATCCAACACTAATACTATCATCATCTACAACAAGCCCAACTAGCACTTCACCAATCCCAGTTACAGCAACATTTAGCGAAGACGTCACAGGTTTCGTTGTAGGAAACATTACAGTAGGAAACGGACTGGCAGGTAACTTTGTTCCAGTCAGCGGTACAGTTTACACATTTGACGTCACACCAGCAGGACAAGGACTGGTAACAGTAGATGTAGCAGCTGCAGTAGCAAAAGATGCAGCAAACAACGATAACACTGCTGCAACACAATTTAGCATTACATTTAGTTGAGCATCTTCAGAAATTGTACTAAACCGTACAGGTCTCTTTTCTATGTGATAAAATCTTGGATAACCAAATGTTGACGAGATGCTTTTGGTGATGTATGGACTCATTTACATCCGATCTAAAGTTAATGTCTAGTTCTCTTTTTCTGCCTCACCTTTAAATTGGATTATCATGTAAAAATGATATCATGGCAACACAGATGAGTTCAGCACGCAGGGGAATCGCAACAGAGGAAATGAAGCGGGTTGCAAAAGATGAAGATGTCACCTTAGAATGGCTCTTGCCAAAGGTAGCAAGCGGTTCTATTATAATTCCACACAACAACGAAAGGAAACAAAAGATTCACGTAGTAGGTATTGGAAAGGGGATGAAAACAAAGGTAAACGTAAACATTGGAAACTCTACACTATCAAACGATTTAGAAGAGGAGGTAAAAAAAGCCAAGGTAGCAGTAAAGCATCACGCTGATACCATAATGGACCTTTCAGACGGAGGAGATGTTGGATTGTTTAGAAGAACGCTGCTAGAGGCTGCACCAATAACATTTGGAACAGTTCCAATATACGAAGCATACAACTACGGAATTACAAAATCCAAAGATCCGCTAAACATTACAGAGGATGATTTTTTAAACGCATTTGAGCGAAACATCAAAGATGGTGTTGATTATACCACCATACACTCAGGCATTACAAAAGATATAGCAAAAAGAATTCTTGCAGTAAAAAGACACGCAGGTATTGTATCAAAGGGCGGAACAATTACAGCAGCTTGGATGCTAAGATATGAGAAGGAAAACCCATACTTTGAACATTTTGACTATCTAATTGAACTGGCAAGAAAATATGATGTCACATTTAGTCTTGGCGACGCACTACGACCAGGCTCTATCTTGGATTCACATGACGAGCTTCAAGTGCAGGAAATGATAAACATTTCAAGGCTGACAAAGCAGGCTCATGAAAAAGATGTTCAAGTCATGGTGGAAGGACCAGGACATGTTCCATTGAATGAAGTTGCAGCAAATGTCAGGCTGGCAAAATCACTAATCGGTGAGGTCCCATATTATGTTCTAGGACCATTAGTTACTGATGTAGCATCAGGTCATGATCATATTGCCAGTGCTATCGGTGCAGCCATATCGGCAAGCGAAGGAGTAGATCTTTTATGTTATCTTACACCTGCAGAACATTTGGCGTTGCCAACAGTAGATGAAGTAAAAGCAGGTCTGATTGCTTATCGTATCGCAGCACATGCAGGTGATCTTGTAAAGCTTCGCGAAAAAGCAATACGTTGGGACATGGAAATGACAGAGGCAAGGCGCACACTAAACTGGGAAAAACAAATCGCATTATCAATTGATCCAGAAGAAGCTGCAAAGATTCACGGCAGAGTTGGCCAGATAAACGGAAACACGGTTCCCTGTACAATGTGTGGTGGGGCATGTGTGTACATCATGCTTCCGCAGCAAAGAAACAACATCCCAGATGATGTCGCAAAGCTACAACAGTCTAGCTAGAACCTTGTCAAGGCTTGGCACTGTATTGAATTTTGAAATCTCAGAAGAACTTATCCAACTAAATTCGGAATTTTCCCAGTTTAGCTTTATCTGTGATTCTTTTACAGAAAACAAAAAGGGATGAATTATCCATCCATGATTAGAATATTGCGAGCTAACCCGCATCTGGCTAGAAGTTCTTGAAAGAGTCAGATTGTTTTCTGAAATTCCAGTCTCTTCAAATATCTCAATTTTTGCCCTCTGCAATGGTTCCTCACTTCCTTCTATTATCCCACTTACTCCGCCCCACAAACCCCTCATGCTTTTTACGTTTTGGCTGCGTTTTAGGATAAGATATTTTTCTTCACTAGATAAAAATGAGGTAACAATTCTGGTATAGTGCAACTATTTCTCAATTGCTTTTATCATAGTAATTAATTTCTTGTAAGAATCGTCAAGATCGACGTTTTTTGCTAGTCTTTCCTTCACGGTTACGACATATTTTATTATCTCATCTGACTTGTTTTCCTGGATAAGTGTAAGCATTCTTCCAATGTCTTTCCAGAACTCTTCTGCAAATTTCCTAATTTCGGGATTTGATATTAGGGTCTCAATAAGGTCAGGTGATTCAGTCATTATTCCTTCAGCAAGGATTTTGTGGGCCTTGAATGTAGTGCCAGACATCTTTTCTGTCAGCAATATTTTTTCGTCCTTTGATATGATGTTAGCAAAAACCAGATTTATGAGATGAGTCATGCCAAGAATTACTGCAATTTTTTTGTCATGCTCTGCTGCATCTATTGTAACAAAGTTTGCCTCACCAAAAAGAGACTTTGCCATGGCTAGTTCTTTTTTTGCATCACGAATTGGAATGGAAATAATATTTGTCCCCTTAAGATTTTTTGTTCCAGGTCCAAACATTGGATGTATGCAAATTGGAGTTACCTTATCTGGAATTTTTGAAAGTGCAGTAACCACTTTGGTTTTCAAAGACGAAATGTCAATCAGAGAAGACTCTCTTTTCATCTCCTTCGCGATCAGTCGTATTATTTCTGGCGTCTTTTTTGTTGGAGTACATAATATCACATAATCCACTGAAAGGATTGCACCAACAAGTGATTTTGCCTGTGTCACAGATTTGTTTAGTATCACTTTTTCAGCGTCATAGCCAATCACTTCAAATCCTTTCTCAATAAAATATTTTGAAAACCACTTGCCCATATGTCCCTCGGCTCCAATGATTGCAATTTTTTTCTTCATTTTATCTACTCAAGGCCTTTTCTATTATTTGCATTCCCTCACTTAGTAATTTTTCTGGCTGGCATGCAGAAATTCTTACAAAGTTTTGATAGTTTCCAAACGCTTCCCCTGGGGCAATTGCCAACCCTTGATCTAAAAGTTTGTTTGTAAAATCAACAGCATTAAAATTCTCTTTTCTTACTTTGGCAAATAGATACATTGCTCCATCTGGTGTTACAAAATCTAATTGCATACCTTTTGCCATCTTGACCACTAGATCTAGTCTGTTTCTCATGGTTTTAGTATTATCGCTTGTATCTGTACCAAGTGCCTTTAGGGCTACGTACTGGATTGGTTCTGCCACGTTTGTAATGCAGAGGGCTTGAAGCTTTGCCATCCTGTCTATTATGTCAGGATGTGATACCGTGTATCCTATCCTAAAGCCAGTCATTGCATGGGATTTGGAAAATGATTGTGTTATGACGCTTTTGTCATACTCGTATGAAAGGACACTTTTCCAGTCATTATAGGCATAGTCGGAGTAAATCTCATCGCTTAGTATGTAGAGATTGTTTTTGATTGCGATTTGAACAATTTCGTCCTGCAGTTTTTTTGGCAAAATTTTTCCAGTCGGATTATTTGGATAGTTTAGAACAATCATTTTGGTATTTGGATTTATCATGCTTGTAATTTGACTTACCGATGGCTCCCACTTGTTTTCTAGAGTGGTCTGGACGGTTCTTACCTTTATGCCAGAATTTAACGCATTTTCAGCATATGCAGGCCATGCAGGTTCGATGATAATTATCTCATCACCCGGATTCAACAGAGTCGATATGGCCAAAAACACTGAAAATCTTGCCCCAGGAGAAACCATCACATTTTCTGTTTTTGTTATAACATGATACCTTTCAGAGGTTTTTTTTGCAAGAGCTTCCCTAAACTCTGGCATTCCTTTTGATTCGCCATACTTTGTAAACCCCTTGTCATAGACTTCGGCAAGGGATTCTTTGACTATCTTTGGTGGGTTAAAGTCTGGCTCACCTACTTCCATATGGATTATTTTTTTTCCTTGTTGCTCCAAGGACTTTGCCTTTAAAAATACAGAAAGATGTGTCTGCTTGTTTACTGATTGTATCTTTATGGATTCGTTTAAAAGAAAATTCAAAAATACAGTGGCAATTTTTTCATCCAATCCCATCTCTTTGCAAAGCAATATTACCTTGGTTCTAAGTTGGTTTTCACGCTCTTCATTTGTTATGTTCAAGTGTAGATTGTTTTTTAGGTTACCAATTTGTTTTGAAATCTCTACCCGCTCTTTTAACAGTCGTATCATGTCAAGCGTGATCTTGTCCATCTGGTCACGCAGTTTGTCCATGTCTGACATTTCCTATCGTAGTACGGGCGGTATGAGGCTGCTTCTGATTGCATGATCTGCAAGAACGATACAGACGGCAGAATCTACAACAGGAGGCGCACGAGGCACAACACAGGGGTCATGTCTTCCTCCTACCACAAGAGATATTGGCTTTTTTGTCTTGATATCTATCGTGTTTTGTTTTTTTGATATGGAGGATGCTGGTTTGAACGCTACTCGCAAAACAATTGGCATTCCATCTGAAAGGCCGCCCAAAATTCCTCCCGCATTGTTTGTTTTTGTTAGTATCTTTTTATTTTTTATGATATACTCATCATTATTTTCATATCCTGTGGTACTAGAGCCGTAAAATCCAGAACCAAATTCTACGCCCTTTACAGCTGGAATGGAATATAGCGCCTTACTCAAATCCGATTCTAAAGATCCAAAAATTGGCTCCCCCAGTCCTACTGGAATGTTTGACGTTATGGATTCTATCACTCCGCCAAGGGAATCTCCTCTTTTTTTTGCTGCAAGTATAGCAGTTCGCATCTTTTGCGCAGTATTTTTATTAGGACAACGCACTTCGTTTGAATAGATATCTTTTTTCATCTTTGAT
>JBGOUS010000200.1:0-2542 GCA_041477675.1 Nitrosopumilaceae archaeon | reverse complement strand
TCTATTCTTAAGGCGCAGATAGCTACTATGACATTTTCGACATCTTGTCGCACCCATTGGATTCTTTGCACCACAACCAAAGCAGACTTTAAAGTGAAGTCTGGCTTTTTGTGCAATCTGTTTTTTTAATGGATCAGTGATTGGCATTTCTATATTTCTCCTAACTTACTCTATTATATTCTAACCCTTTTTGCTTCCCATCTTTCCTGCCAAAAGCATGGGCACCTCAGCTGGCCTTTTTGCTACTGGAACATTTGCTTTTGCATACATGGAAACTTTGGATTCTGCAGAACCATATGTTCCATAAATTATTGCACCCGCGTGACCCATTCTCTTTTCTTTTGGAGCAGCTCGGCCTGCAATATATGCAACAACTGGCTTGTCAAATTTTGTATCAATTATATGCTGTGCAAGAAGCTCTTCAGCATCTCCACCTATTTCTCCTACTACCACAACGCCATCAATGTCAGGTAGTTTTCTTATCATATCAAATGCTTCAATTACTGTAGTACCGTTAATTGGATCTCCTCCAATTCCAAGTGATACACTTTGACCAAGGTTTGCAATTGAAAGATTATGCGAAACTTCATACATCAATGTACCACTCCTTGAAAGGACAGCAATTCTTCCAGGCTTGAACGGAGTTGCAGGCATTATTCCTATTTTTATGATTCCCGGAATGATTATTCCAGGTGTGTTCGGTCCAATCAATATGGCATCTTTTTTCTTGGCAAGATCAAGTACTATCATCGCATCTCTTACTGGCACATGTTCTGGTATCGCAACGAGTATCTTAATTCCCGCTTCTAGTGCCTCAATTGCTGCGTTTCTAAAGAACTTGGCAGGAACAAAAACTATAGAAATTTTTGAACCAGTAGCAGCAACCGCTTCTTTTACTGTTTCATAGATTGGAACATTCTCAAACTCTTGGCCACCTTTGCCTGGTGTAACTCCTGCAACGATGTTTGTTCCATATGATATCATTTGTTGTGTATGAAAAGAACCAAACTTTCCAGTAATTCCTTGAACAATTACTGGTTTTTTCTTGTAATCTTTTTCTCATTCCCTTCCAATTAAAATTTCAAAAAGGTCAGCCACTTTTGCTCACTCCAATCACTGCTGCATTGATTGCTTCTTCTACTGTATCAAACATCTTTGTACGGGAACCTTTTAACATTTCTTTAGATTTTTCAGCTTCTGCTCCTGACATTCTTGCAAACACTGGTATGTCAATTATTTTGTCTTCATATGCTTTGATAAATGCAGTTGCAACAGTAGTTGTCTTTACGATTCCGCCATAAAGATTTACAAGAATCCCTTTGACTTTTTTCATTTTACTAATCAAAGTAAGAGCTTCATAGACGGTTTCTGTTGTTGCACCTCCACCTACATCAAGAAAACAAGCTGGTTTTCCACCATGATCAGAAAGCATGTCAAGTGATGACATGACAAGTCCTGCACCATTTCCTACCACTGCTATGTTTCCCTCAAGTTCTACCAAAGAAAAACCACTTTTTTCAGCGCGTTCTTCAAGCTCAGACACTTCTTGGAATTTTCTGAGTTCATCATGTCTGAACATTGCATTGTCATCAATTATGACTTTGCCGTCAAGTGCAAGCAAAGTGCCATCGTTTAGTATTGCTACTGGATTTATTTCTGCAAGTTCCGCTTCTTTTTCAACAATAAGTTTTGATAATTTTTGAACAAGATTTACAAATTCAGATATACTGTTATCTTTTAGGCTTATCGCATTTGCAACTTCTTCTGCTGTGTTTTTATCAACATTGCCTAATCCTACCTCACGAATAACTTGGTTTTTGACTGATTCAATCTCAACGCCTCCCTCAGATGAGGCAATAACAGTATAGCATCTCTTGCTTCTGTTTAAGAATATGGAAAGATACAATTCCTTTTTATATTCCAACATCTGCTCAAGCAAGATTGCTTTTGTTTTTTCTCCCTTGACAACTTTTTGCATTATTTCTGGATATTTTAATTCAAACTCGTCAGCATTATGGCATTTTTGTATGGCACCAGCCTTTCCTCTTCCACCTACTGCCATCTGAGCTTTTATGACAAAAGGGAACCCAATTACTTTTGCATCTTTTCTACCCTGTTCTATACTAGTCGAGGTTAATCCTTTTGGAATGGGAATCCCATATTCCGCAAACAAGCTTTTTGCTTGATACTCTAACAATCGCATGGAAACTTTTCATTTTTAAGGTCTTTATAATCTGTTACTTTAGTTGTTCTTCAAGAAAATCAACACATTGCTGTAAGAGATCTTTGCTTTTTTTCATCAACCAGTCTGGAAATTGATCGAACGTAAAAACAAATTGTTGCTGAAAACTTGGAACCATTACTCCTCCTGACGTTACAACTTGAACGATCACATGTCCTTCAGTCAAAGTACAAACTGTTTCCTCATGCGCATCTTCTTCTTCTTCAATCATGTTTCTGTAAAGTACGATGGGAGTTCCAGTCTTCATAACGTTTAATGCTCCTTTTCTGAGGAGATCTGAAAAATGTTGTAAAAGCCAGC
>JBGOUS010000162.1:0-3280 GCA_041477675.1 Nitrosopumilaceae archaeon | reverse complement strand
TGCATCAAAAACAATGTATCCAGTCTCTTTTGGAAATCTCATGTATGTTCCAAAAGTTAGAGAGTGCTCACCCCCAAGTATGAATAATTGCGTATCTCTTTTGATAAGTTCATTTGTTATCTTGCCAACCATATCAATCATTTCAGATGCTACAACAGTATGTCGCGTATTTCCAAGATCTTCGATATTAACATCTTCCAGATCGATGTTAAATCTATTTGAAAATATCTCAATATTGTTAAACGCCAATCGTACAGCGTCTGGACCAAATCTTGTGCCTGGTCTAAAAGAATGTGTAGAATCAAAAGGAATTCCATAAATAATGGCAGAAACATCAGCCATTTGGTTTGGACTAGTAATCAACGGATTCTGATCCATGTATAGATCAAGAAAACTCATTTTTCTTGAGAACCTGCTGCCCTCATATAGATATTTATCTGAAAATTAATAAAATGAATCTAGTTTGCAACTACGGATCTGTTAACTAGGCTACACTGTGGATGAATCTGCTCATCGCTAGTTTTGCCACATTTTGGGCATACAAATCTTGATACTATTCTACAGACAGGGCATGTTTGAAATTCTTTCATATTTACTCCGCATGTCCTACATGAATCTATTCTCATATTTATAAAAATTACAAGATCCTGTTATAAATCATGTGAATATTAGCCTAACCTAATTGCGCCTAAAGGTGCATAATTTTTCACCTAGTTCCAAAAGAACTGGTCCAATCCCGTCTGTTTTGGTGCACCAATTAGGGCACTAAAATCAAGATCCATAGATGATAAAATTTGGTCGAAGGTACTTTCCATAAACTCCATGTATTTTGCAGAATCAATTTCATCAGGTCTTGCCATCTCAACTGGTTTCACGCCAGGCTTGTTTATTATTTTAACATAAGAAATGATATCGCCTTTTTTTATTTCTCTTATAGATTCTAAGAGTTTGGCTGCCCGTATGTGTTGCGGTACAGTTTTCACATATTCTGAGGGGGCTTTACTTATCATTACATTAAATGAAAGATCAGAAAGTGGGATCTCTTTTGCTTTTAGTTTTTTAGCACATTGTGAAATCATACTACCGATTTTTTCTTTTGATTCCATAAAATTTTCTACAGTCTGCACTTTTGATAGGATTTCAAGTATTTCATAAAAGAGATTTTTGATAAATGGTGGCGTGTGTGATTTTTTTCCTGTCAGTCCTTTGACATCTACTTTACCATCTTTTTTAACTCCAAGATAATTTTTCTTTCTTGTACTAAGTACAACATATCGATATTCTTTATCAAGATCCAAATCAACACCAAATTCTTTTTTTGCCCAATCAATTACAAGTTGAATCTGTTCTTTTGTAGGACCTTTTAGAAATAATGAGTCAGTGTCTCCATACAAAACTTCGATTCCGACAGATTGGCATTTTTCTATTGTTTCTAAAATTGTATATCTGCCAACGGCAGTTGTTGCTTCTGCCACCGGTAAACAATATAATGGAAAGATTTCAGCTCCCATTACACCATAGCTTGCATTGAGTATGACTTTGAGTGCTTGGCTGACTACAGTGTAAAGTTGCCTTTGGTTTTCGCTTAGAGCTTGATTCTTTGAGAGGTTTTTGTAGTAATTTACTCTCAAGTCTCTTAACGAACCAATTAAGAGTGCAGTAAGGCCGTTTTTACGCGTACATACCCAGTGGCTTGTTTCAGGAATAGTGTTTTTCTTGCATTCTTCGTGTGGACATCTGACCGTTTCATATGAAAGGTTCCGTACCTTTATGATACTAGGATACAGACTTGCAAAGTCCATTACTGATACATTAAAGTGAATTCCCTCTTTTGGTTCTACAACTAACCCACCGCGATATTTTTTGTCTTTTATTATGGCGTCAGTTAACACAGCAGTTGACTTTTGATCAAGTTCATCTCTACGTGGTATCAATGCGTTGTGTTTTCTGTGTTCGTAATAAAACAGGCTTCGAATCCATTGTGATACACCCATTCTTGATATGTCATCTATTGGCATTCTACCAATGCGGGTAATTACAACAAGCAAATCCATTAACAAATCGTTGTTGAAGCTTGTGAGATTGTATGTGAGTTTTGCATCGTTAAAGCAATAGTTTGCAAGATCATTCAAAGACAGATCATCAAGTTCTCCGTCATAATCTATTTTGGATTCATTTAGTAATCCTTCAGATACACTGTTTAAAGAAAAATCAGTATATCTGTGACTAAATGCATAAATTTGGAAAGAACGGTTTGAAAAAGTTCTATACAAATCAAGATGAACTCCGTGTTTTAGTGTTGCAGAGTCTCGCATCATGATAAGTGGAATTTCTTTTGATTCAATGCCTAGTCGTTCAGCTCTATTGTATACATATGGCATATCAAATTCATCACCGTTGTATGTAATCACAAAAGGATAGTCTGTCAATAGTTTGAGTGCATCTTTTATCATTTGTTTTTCCTGGTCTTCTTCGTAAAATGTAACTTTAATGTCTGAAGTAATCTTGTTTGTACCTAGTTGCTTGTCTTTTTTCTTTAAAACAAAAACTTGTTTTAGACCATCGCTTCCTGCAAATCCCATGGCCGTTATTTTCTTATCTGCTACTTTGGGATCTGGAATTCTTCCTATTTCTGATTCTACTTCAATATCAAAACTTATCCTTCTGATTTTTGGAATTGGTTGGTTTAAGAGGTGTGCCCATTCAGAAATATGATTTTGAAATTCTTTTGAATCAATAATTCCTTTGTTTGTCACTTTATCCCACAAAAGACCTTTTAGTGCAAGCTGTACCTCGTCGGGAATATCATAACTAAACGGTTCGAGCTTGCTATCTACTATTTTATAGTATTTACCAACGATAAGCAAACGATCATAGAGATAATTTTCATAATATTTGATATCAGACTCCCAAGTTTCTATGATATTTCGTATACTCTTGTCGGTTTGTGTTCCCCCAATAGCAAGAGGATCTGTAACGACTATTTTTGTAACATGGATGGTTTGATCTTTTAGCAAGTCTTGCTTTTCTGTTTTTTCTAGACTTAAGACATCCTTTCTTTCTGATAAGAACTTTAGTTCTTCTGGATCAAGCTTTGAGTAACAGTATGGCTTGTGACCTGTATTATCCGTCCATAATAGAACTTTTTGTGAAACAGGCTCATAGAACTTTAGAACTGCTGCTTTTTTTTGGCTGTCATATGTTGCAGAAACAAGCAATGCAGGAGGCATCGATGTTGTAACTTCATCAACTGCACCCAAGATGTTTTGTTGCATAAATA
>JBGOUS010000121.1:0-4060 GCA_041477675.1 Nitrosopumilaceae archaeon | reverse complement strand
TGATGCTACACCTCTTCCTACCCATCCATATCCAGCTACAACAACACGTTTTCCTGCAAAAAGCAAATTCATAGATCTAAAATAGCCATCAATTGTGCTCTGACCAGTTCCATATCTATTATCAAACATGTGTTTTGTGTAAGCATCATTTACTGAAATTACTGGATATCGGAGTTTTTTCTGATTTGCTAGGGCTTTTAGTCTTATAACACCAGTAGTGGTTTCTTCAGTTCCACCCATTATTTTTAGAGATGAAAACTTGGAGTTACCATGTACTTTGCTGTGACAATCAGAACCATCATCTGTTATAATTTGTGGTTTGTGGCTGAGCATTTTTTCAATGCACCAGTCATACTCTTTTGGAGTCTGTCCTGCCCATGCGTATATGTTGATACCGTTTGATGCAAGAAATGCAGCAATATCATCTTTTGTTGAAAGTGGATTTGCACTACACACATTGACTTCAGCGCCTAATGCTTTTGCACCCATAATCAAAACCGAAGTCTCTTTAGTAATGTGTAAACAGATACCTAGTCTGATACCACGTAATGGTTGGGATTTTTTTAAACGATCAATAGTATTTGTAAGAATCTTCATGTGATCTTTTGCCCACTCGTGTGAAAGCCTGCCTTTTTCTGCAAGACGAGGATCTTTTATCTTACTCACAAATGGTTTCAAATTGAAGGAGTATAAAATGCTATCAAATGAAAATGTAAATATTGATCAGATGTTGGTTTGAAAAACATGGCTTGGAAAAAAGTTGCAGAAAAAAATGAAATTCCAGAGGGGAAAGGAAAAGAGTTTGTAGTTGATGGAAAACACATTGCGATCTTCAACCAAAACGGATATCATGGTTTGGATTCCATATGTGTTCATCAGGACGGGTCTCTTGCGCCAGGCAAGTTAGAGGGAGACGTAGTAGAATGTCCATTACACTTTTGGCATTATAATATCAAGACAGGCGAACTACTAGACTATATCAAAGGAGTGAAACTGCAAAAGTACAAGATTGAAGCAAAAAGCGATGGCCTCTATGTAGATGTCTGAAAAGGACATAATTTTAAAAATTTAATATTTGGTTTACAATAATTGGAAAAAATACCTTCAAGAGATAAGATAAGAATAGGAACAAAGGTACTGATAATACAGAAACAAGATCAGCGCACTGGCAATTTGACTGAGGGAAAAGTTAAGCGAATCCTTACTTCAAGTAATTTCCACCCTCACGGTATTAAAGTAGAACTAGATAATGGTAAGATAGGCAGAGTTCAGAAAATACCTTAAAGAAAAATTATGCAGGTGTGGAGGTTTTGCCTTTTTGTCTTTGTCTGAAGGTTTAATTCCATAAAACCAATTTGATGAATATTGAACAAAACACTTCTTGAAGAAATTACAAAAAAAGACTACCAGTCAGTCCAGAACAAAATTGAGGGTTTTCTTTCAGATGAAGTTTTGCAAAGAGGATCATCAGGTGTCATTTTTGGACTCAGTGGAGGTATTGATTCAGCAGTAATTGCTGCAATATGCGCAAAATCATTGAAGGAAAAATCACTTGCACTTCTCATGCCAGACTCCAAAGTTACACCAAGAACAGATACTGAAGATGCGCTCAAACTTGTAGACAATCTAGGATTAGATTACAAGTTAATTGACATAAGTTTGGTGCATTCAGAATATTCTAAATATCTTGAGCCAAATCCTCTAGCACTTGGAAATCTAAGGGCCAGAATAAGATCAAACATTTTGTATTATTATGCAAACTCCAAAAACTTACTGGTGCTTGGTTCAAGTGATAGGAGCGAGTATCTAATAGGATATTTCACAAAGTTTGGCGATGGTGCAGCAGATCTTTTACCAATTGTTTCATTATACAAAACACAGATTCGAGAATTTGCTAAATCACTTGGAATGCCCGATTCTATAATATCAAAGAAGAGCAGTCCAAGTCTTTGGCAAGGCCATATTGCAGAAGATGAGATTGGATTAAGTTATGAAGAAATTGATCTAATACTTTATTGTATGACAGACAAGAATCTTTCATTACAAGAAACTGCAAGTCTTGCAGAAGTTGATCTTTTACTTGTTGATAAAATCCACAAACTGTACAAAAAAAGCGAACACAAGCGAATAACTGCAACAAGCTGTCAATTATAAGAAACGGTGAGATTTTGAGAATTTTTGATACGCTGACAGAAAAGGAAAAAGAAATTGATGCATCTGGAACCATTAGGATGTATGTATGTGGAGTAACAGTGTATGATGAGAGTCACATAGGACATGCAAGAACAATAATTGTGTTTGATACACTGAGAAGATTTCTAGAACATCATGGAAAAAAAGTCCAATTCATTCAGAATTTTACAGATGTGGATGACAAGATAATAAATCGTGCAAAACAGGAAAATGTTACGGCATCTGACATCAGCTCAAAGTACATATCTCATTATTTTGAGGATTTTGACAGACTAAACATCAAACGTGCTGATATTCATCCAAAAGCAACTGAACACATTCAAGACATGCTAGATTTGATCAAAGACCTTATCTCTAAAGGTTATGCATATGTTTCAAAAAACGGAGTCTACTTTTCTGTAGAAAAATTCAAAGAATATGGTAAACTTTCAAAGAAAAAAATTGATGATTTGTTATCTGGGGCAAGAATCGAGGTAGACGAAACCAAAAACGATCCACTTGACTTTGCGCTATGGAAGTTTTCTGACGAAGAACCAAAATGGTCAAGCCCGTGGGGAGATGGTCGACCTGGTTGGCACATAGAATGTTCTGCAATGAGTTTGAAATATCTTGGTGAAAATTTTGAGATTCACGGTGGAGGTAGAGACCTGATATTTCCACATCATGAAAATGAAATTGCCCAATCGGAATCGCATACAGGAAAACAATTTGCAAAGATTTGGATGCATGTAGGAATGATGACAATAAATGGTGAGAAGATGTCAAAGTCCTTGGGAAACATAAAATCTGTAAAATTTGTCTTGGATCATTGGGGACCAAACATTATCAGGCTATTTTGTCTCTCGGCTCATTATTCAAAACCAATTGACTATTCAGAAGAATTACTCAAAGAGAACATTGTGAAATGGCGTCAAGCTGAAAACTGCTTTTTTGAATTGACTCTAGCAGAAGGTCAAGGTCCTACTGATGAGGTACAGAAAATCATATCAGAAACAAAAAAAGAGTTTGAGGAAGGCTTAGAATCAGATTTTAATACTCCCTTGGCATTAAGTGCGTTTTTTAAAATCATTAAAGAAATAAACAGAATTGCTGCGGTTGAAATGCTGACACAGTCAATTGCAAAAATAGTTTTACCAGAATTTGAACAAATGCTTGTGATGCTTGGTTTGAGAATTCCTGAAATAACAGAAGAAGAAAAATCAACTGTGAACGAGTTAATAAGAAAACGCAATATGTCTAGGGAACAAAAACAATATCAAGAAGCAGACAAGATTAGAAACCAAATTTTAGGAATGGGAATAATGTTAATTGATCACAAAAACAGAACGCTTTGGATGAAACAAGAAAAAATTGGAATAGAAAACTAGGATTTTTTTGTTAATGCACTGACTAACGATACAACATCTCTGTCCCGTAGTTGATAGCTTGGTGGTAATCTTACACCATACCTTAAATCCTTGGCATAAAGAAGCCCTTTTGTCAAGTCAGTATGGATCTCCTTTGCAAGATCTTCTATCGTAGATCCATCTTTCATTAAAATGAGATCCGGTAACACTCTTCCCTTTTTGTCAGAAAGTTTCTCTGGAACTGCAATAGGATAAATAGAATTCATTTTAAGTAGTTTGAAAACAGTCACGTTGATTGCAAACTGTACACCAGTTCTCATATATTCTCCAAGGATGTCTTGTGTGATAAAATCAAGAGCATCAGTTTGTTTTTTATTTAATTTATCCTTCTGCAGTATTTCAAATTGCTCAGAGCCTGGAACATATTTTATCAGTCCTGCATGTTCTGCTCTGCGTAGAGAAAGTTCGCTGTCTGCGCTTGCGGGTACAATGATGGTATCAAAGTATCTTTCTCTCAAGCG
>JBGOUS010000011.1:0-11553 GCA_041477675.1 Nitrosopumilaceae archaeon | reverse complement strand
TTTGGGTATCATCATATCTGGTAGAAAAGTGAGTCAGAATAAGATTTGAGACATTTGCCTTTTTTGCAAGCTCTGCAGCCTCCTTTGCAGTAGAGTGATAGTTTTCTTTTGCCTTTTCTTTTAATTCGTCTGAATATGTAGAATCAAAAGTAAGATAATCACAGTCTTTGAAAAATCCTTCAAGCTTCTTTGTAGGTCTTGTGTCACCTGATATGCCAATCTTTTTCCCTTTTCTTTTTTCTCCCATGACATCTGATGGTTTGATTGTTTTATTTTTTATAGAAATTTCTTTTCCGCGCTGAAGCTCATGCCACAACTTGCCCTCTGGTATTCCAAGCTCCTTTGCCTTTTCTGGAAAGAACTTTCCCGGCTTGTCCTTTTCCTCAAACACATAAGAGTATGCAGGTATGGAATGCTCAGCCTCGACTGAATGTATAGTATATGTTTCATCATCTAGCACCAAACCTTCTTTTACTGTCATTATTCTTACAGGAAATGTCAATCCAAAGTTTAGTACTTTGAGGTTTGCTGCCAAAAAATCCTCAATCCCCTTTGGTCCGTAGATATCAATTGATTCAGTCCTGCTTTGCAATGACATTGTTTGCAACAATCCCAAGATTCCAACACAATGATCCCCATGCAGATGTGTAACAAGGATCTTCATTTTTTTATTCCAACCAATCTTTGCTTTATGAAATGCAACTTGGGCTCCTTCACCAGCATCAAACATGAGGATCTCTTTTTCTAAAACTAGACAGATGCATGTCATGCCCCTGTTTTCTGTTGGCTGTGCAGCCGATGTTCCCAAGAATACTAATTTCATTTTACCAAGATAGTCCTAGTCAGGCTTTTGTGCCTGTAGATTTCGTACCTTTTAGCTGGTTTTAATTCTATTTGGTCTGTTAGCTCTTTTTTGCACATGAGTGCAATCTTCTTTTTCTTTGGAAGTATAGATATGAAATCACGAATTATTTTCTTTGGCGAGTCTGATGATTTTGATGATATTCCATATGGCAGATCAGTAACTATTCCATCAAAACTGATCTTTTTGATGTGTTCGTAACCTGCATTGATTATTTTTGAATGGTATCCATTTGCAGTAAGGTTCTTTTTTGCCACATCACATATTTTTTTATCAAAATCAATTCCAATTGATTTTATTCCCATTGACTCTGCTTCCAAAAGTATAGTACCGGTTCCACAAAAAGGATCACATAAAATTTCATCTTCATTTAATCCTGACAGATTTACCATAGCTCTGCTAAGTTTCCAGTTTAGCTCAAAAGACGATTTGATTATCTTCTTTGGTCTCTTTTGCACTGGAATTTTGGTAGAATAACCAAGATAGTTCTGATTATCAGTAAAAATAAGATAAACTGTTAGTGCTGGATTTGATAAAGAAACTTTAGCTCCAGAGGCTTGTTTGATTGTAGCACCAACTGTTTTTTCTATGCTTGAAAGATCTATTCTTTTTGATGATAAATTAATTCCTCTACATGCAAATGTGTCTGATTTGTGTAATAAGGTCAAGTCAAGCTCTGAGAACAAATCAGAAAATGTGTTTACAATCTTTCCTGCACTTCTTACATAGGTAGATCGTTGAGCTATCTTATCCCACGGAATCTTGGAATTTGTTATGACAAGATTGGAATCTGTCTCATATGATGTGTCCTTGTCATAGCTTTTTGATATGGCAACAATCTCATCTTTAGCTAATTCTACATTTTCTCCTGATACAACAAAAAAGTTCTGCATTAGACAATTGCCTTGGATATGATCGGTGAGACATCTACTATGCCTGTCTTTCCTGGAATGGTGTTCGTGCTTACTATCTTTGATACACCTGCCTTTCTGATTCTTTTTTCTGCATCCCCAATTAGCAATGCATGTGTACAAGCTGCATAGATGTTTCTGCATTTTTGTTTTTTCAGAAACTCAGCTGCCTTCACTATGCTTCCACCAGTGCTGATCATGTCATCAACTAAAATCAAATCTCTCCCTGCCACTTGTTTTTGGTTTGCTGATCTGATTTCTACTTTGCCAGTTTTTCTATCTCTGTATTTTTTTAGTGCAATGAATTTGGTACCAAAAAGGCTTGCAAAATATCTAGCCCTCTCAATTCCACCAAGATCTGGTGAAACCACCAGCGGATCTTTTAGCTTTAATTTTTTGAAATATTTTACTAGCTCTGATATTGCGCTAACATTTGTCGCTTGAATCTTAAAATGATTTAATGCCATTTTGCTGTGTATATCAACTACAATGACTTTGGTTGCCCCAGCAGCTTGTAACATTTTTGCAACTACAGACATTGTAACTACTTCGCCTGGAAGAAATTCCTTGTCTTGTCTTGCATATCCAAGATATGGTATTACTGCATAGACTTGTGTAGAGTATTTTCTTGCTTTTGCAACAAGTGAGAGTGCCTGTATCAGATTAGAATCCACAGGTGGGTATGTGGATTGAACCGCAATGATTTTGCCATTTTTTGGTGTGCCAGAAACTGTAATCTTACTTTCCCCGTCTGGGAAAATCCTTAGCTCAGATTTGAGGTATTTTCCTTTCAATTTGGCTGCTATTTTTTTTGCAAGATCTTCTGAAGCTTTTCCACCTATTACTGTAAAATTACTCAACAAATGTCATCGAGTGATGGCTCATTCTTAAGTTTTGAGGAATTTATGAATTGGGACATTTTTTACGAACAAAGTGTCATTTTTTGGGACAAATTACAACCTCATTATTTAACTAGAAGTTAAAAAGACACTATCCGGATATAGCAGGAATCAAACTAGATTTAGGACAATATAAGATTGAATCATTAATCAAACTGGCTTCAACAACGAAAAATAATAAATGATTATTTGTTGGATGATTCAATGTTTTTAGTTTTGGTTATTGCTTTTAAAAACACAACTAACCATACAAAACCAATTATGGTGAAAACAACAGAAAATACAAGTAGAATATCAATTCCATTTGTTATGGCATTTAGATTAAATCCATCTATCAATGCAACTATTGCTGAAATTGCAAAAGGTATAGCCACGAAACCTGCATCCTTTTTTTGTTTTTCCGTTCCTGACATAACAGATTTAATTGTAAGTAAAATTAGAACACCTGCAATTACAGTTCCATCTACTTACAGTATATTGTTTGCATCAATCATTCAAGCTTACATCATCATACTAATACATAAACCTCGAAACTTAGGAGGTCGATTTCTAGAGGTCAAAACCACGACTCAGCAAAAGTTGTATTATACTAGTCTCAAAAAACTAAAATAATTTCAAAACCAGAATCTTGTTACTCATAAAATCAAGGTTAGAAAACCCAGTCACTCTGCAGAAGTATAAATCGTAATTCTTAATAATTATACGTCTGAGATCATGCCAGATTTGAAAATGATTCTAGCTTTTTCACTATTGATTTTGCTCATACCACTCTCTAGTCCAGTTTGGGCAACATATGACGGCAGTCATTTACGAGAGCCAGACATAACAATGACACCCACCTCTGGACCGCCAGGTACAAAAATAACAATTACAGTCTCAAACTTTCCAGATATTTCAGGTGAACCATATCCGTACCCAGACTTTTACATTTACCTCCCATTTGCTGATGCACTAGGGAGCGGTAACGTGCCTAGTCAATGTGGAAAAGCGACGTGTTTTCCAATTTATACATACGAAGATGCACAGAACAAAAACTTTGCAGACAAGACTGTCACATTTACTCTCTTTAGCTTGTCAAATCCAAAACCAATCCTTCTAAGTGGATTGTTGCACAGCGTTTGTGATATTATAGTCAACTCCAAAGTACAACAAAGCTATGCAGATATTTGCAATACAAAGAGTCAACCAACAGGTAATTATGAAATACAATTCGCATGGGCAACAAAAACAAAACCTAACGAGCCATACTTTATCAAGACGCTAGAATTCAAAGTAACTGAGGGCACACCTCCTCCAGAACCAACCGGACTGCGACTTGATCAAACTCTAATGGATCTTTACAAGCAAGGGGTGATTAGTGAACAAACCTTTGAAAATGAACTAAAAGGACTTGGATATAGTGATACGGAAATACGTCAAGCTAAAGCAGTCTTAGGAAAACTTCCACACCAAGAAAATGCAGAACCATCTACACCAGAAAAAACAATCGAACCTCAACAAAATCAAACCATTCCAGAGGAAACTACAAAACCTCAACAAAATCAAACCATTCCAGAGGAAACTACAAAACCCCAAGAACCAGTACCTGTATCGCAACCATCGTCTCCAAAAAATGGTTGTCTTATAGCAACAGCAGCATTTGGTTCTGAGATGGCACCACAGGTTCAGCTCCTCAGAGAACTACGAGACAATACTCTACTAAAGACAACTTCAGGTTCTGCATTTATGACAGCCTTTAACTCAGTATACTATTCCTTCAGTCCTACAGTGGCTGACTGGGAAAGACAAAACCCTATTTTCAAAGAAATAGTAAAAGCAACGATTACACCGTTAATTTCGACTCTTTCAATCCTAAACTACATCAACATTGATTCTGAAGCTGAAATGATCACTTATGGAATGGGAATAATCCTTCTCAACGCAGGCATGTATTTTGTTGCGCCAGCTATTTTAATTGTAAAATTGAACTCATTTACCAAAAATAAACGCAAGACAAAAAGTTAGAAATTAAGGTAGTATATCATTAATAGAATTGGATCTAGTTTTTTCTGATATACATGCAGACATAGATGCCTTGGATACTATTTTAAAAATTACAACAAGTAAAGATTTTACAAAAAAATACGGCAGCTTTGATAGAATAATAAATCTTGGAGATCTGCTTGAGCGAGGCAGTGCTCCAAAACAAGTCCTTACAAAACTAGAATCCTTGCAGGAAAATTATCCAATTATATCAGTCATGGGAAATCATGACGAAGCATTCTTGTACAAAAAACCAGTCAGCGGTGGTTCAATTGAAAGCTGGGCAGCACATAAGGAACTAAAAGATGATGATCTTGAATTTTTTGTACAAAACAAAGACAACACTTTTGGTCAACAGCAATTCATTGATTCAAAAAATAGTCTTCTCTGTGTGCATGGAGGACCACTTGATCCAACAAAAATTACGCCAAAAAATGTACACGACGACGAAATTTGGTTGTATCAAAAAACCTGGCAGAGATTATCAGAAGAAGATTTTGAGTTCTTTAGCTACTCTGGATATAACTACAAAGCATCCTCTGCCTTTGGGGAAGCAAAAAATCAAGTTAACAATTTTGTAATTTTATGTGGCCACCAACACGAAGAAGCAGTAATTGTACAAGATGATAAAACCACTGATACCTTTTCTAAACTAAAAGTAACACAAGAAAAACTAGCCAACTTTACATTATCAAAAAGAGAGATAAAGATTAAAAAATCAAACAACTATCTAATAAGACTGGGTCTTGGTGGACCAAGCGGGTACTACGGAGTGGGTATACCAAAACCTCACTTTGGAATAATTCAATTTGATCCCAAGAAAGTAACTCTTTTTACAGTGAAATGAGCGCAACAAACTCTCTTAGACAAGACCATATCCAGATCAAACGACTAGAAAAAATCATCACAAAGTGTTACAAGGAGCTCTATGAAGGAAAAGACATTCCTTTTTCAGACATTGAACAAATTACAGTAATAATGGCAGAATTTTTAGATGCAATACATTATACCAAAGAAGAAGATGCCTATTTTCCATGCGTTGCAAGCTATGATTCTCTCAAAAAGGAAATCAGAGCATTCATGATAGAGCACGAGTTTGGCCGTAGAATAGCTAGAAGTGTAGCAACTCATCTACAAAGATGGAAACAAGGTCAGGATGCAAGAGAATCAGTAGCAAGATTTCTTAGAACATATGCCATATACCTAAACGATCACATTACAAAAGAAGAACAATTTTTTGATATTGCTGAAAAAGAGATCCTTTCAATAGAAGAAGAAAAGATGATGTATGAAGAGTTTAGAGCAGTAACTGCTGTTACAACCAAGATTGATGATATGATAAAATCAATTACCCTACTTGAGGAAAAACCATGGATGGAAGAACCATGAACAAAGAATATCTAATACTAGTAATGCTTTTAGCATTTTTATTTTCTTCTGCAAGGGCAGAACCAATTCCTGATTATCACCATCCGTATGCACCTATTACCACTGATAAACAAGTTTACAGCTGGACAGACAAAGTTCGAATCACAATAGATGCCCCAAGCTGGAATGAAAATAAAAATGGAATTGACTCGATTGGAGACCAGCAAGGCCACTTTATCAAAATATCAACACATGAACACCATCTTGAACCATACAGATTAGTAGAAACCTCACAAAACAGTGGCCTGTTCACAGGTGAAGTTACACTTACTGGATTTTCGCATGATGCTGACGGAGATGGTAAGATAGACACCCAACCACGAACTACTGGTACAGGCCCAACAAACGGTTTTCTAGAAGTAGACAGAGATGACGGAATTACCATATCATTTGAGTTTGCAGATGGTGTAGTTCTTACACAAAGCGCACAAGTACGTTGGAATGAAGGTGAAATCAGTTTTGACAAATCATCATATCTTCCGCTTGAGACAGCAAAGATCCAGATTATCGATCCCGACATGAATCTAAATCCAGAAGCAAGCGATACCATCCAGGCTGAAATCTCATCAGACTCTGATGTAGCTGGAATAAAAGTAGATGCAGTAGAAACAACAGAAAACTCAGGAATTTTTGTAGCGAATACTTCATTTACACCATATGATAAATCTAGTGGAAACAGATTACATGCCATTTTAGACGATAGACTCTATGCAAAATATGTAGATCACACACTACCATCACCATATAATATTGATGATGACTTGGATCTAACAACAGAATCTATCTTGTCAAGTAATGTACCATCAGCTGACAAAGTCACACTCGAAAATGTAATTTTGGAAAACAGTTCAGGAATGACAATACAAGAACCAAAGTTAAGACAACAGCTACAAGTGGTTGCAGAAATTGAAAACAAACAAGATTATGATCAACCCTTTGTTTACCTTGTTCAAGTAAAGGATTCTACTGGTACCGTAGTGACACTTTCATGGTTTAAAGGATCTATTACAATAAACCAAAAACTTAGTGTATCACAGCCTTGGTCTCCAACTGAACTTGGTACTTATTCCATAGAAACTTTTGTCTGGAGATCTCTTGATAATTCACTACCGTTAGTACAATCATCAAATTCCATTTACAAGGTTACACAATAGATTTTAAGAAATTATTCTTTTAATTCAAAAACTGATTTAACTGCGGGAAATAAATGATTCTCACTTTTCTCTTCTAACTTGCAAACTGCTTTCATAAAGTGATTAATGGTCACAGAATTATTATATATGATGAGATTAGTATGCAAACTATACATACCATGATGACTAGTCTAACAAATTTACGTGTGCACATAGCCCCCGTAGGCTTTGAAATAGACAGGATAGTACTCTCAGCTAAAAAGATGAAGGCAGACAAGGTTTGGCTTTTGATGCACGATGATCCAACAAAGGATAAAGCTCGCGGTTATATGGAAAAGATCAAAACTGAACTAAAAAAAGAAAAGATCGTGGTTCAAGTAGTCTATTCAGACAGGTTTGATCCTTTCAAGATTTTAAAATCAGTTAAAGAAATAGTACAAAAAGAAAAAGAAAACAACATATTCGTAAACGTCTCTTCCGGATCAAAAATTCAAGCAATTGCGTGTATGATGGCATGTATGATGTTCAAAGGAAAAAACAAACTGACACCTTACTACGCGGAACCTGAAAATTATGCTAGTGTTAAAGGTGCTCAACTTTCTTCTGGACTAAAAACATTGGTTCAACTTCCTGCATATGAAATTCATACCCCAAAGCCTGTGCTTATTCAAGCATTAAAAATAATAAAAGAACATGGGGGTAGGATAACTAAAAAGGAAATGGCAAAGCTTGCTTATGAAAATGGACTTATTATAGTAAATGCAAGGGAAGAGAACTTTCAGCAAGCAAGATACGCAAGTCTTGATAAAAACATAATTCAACCTCTTTTGCGAGATTGGAAGTTTGTTGAAATTGACCAGATAGGAAGAAACCGATGGATAAAAATTACACAAGAAGGACTAGGAGCAGAACAATTTCTTACCTGATTTATGTAGTAAGCTCAGGTTTGAGAGTCCATACAACAGCAAGTATGACAAATGGAATGGAAATCATAACAGTAATCTGCAAAACTATCAATAGAGGACCTTGTGCTACACTAGAATTTGTTATGATAAATGGCAATGGTAGGGTAATAACAAACCAGATCAGAGAAAGCATAATGATTATTTCTAATCGCTTCTTTTTCTTTGGGTTCACAAGAAAAAGTGTAGTATGGATGTATTAATTTGATTGGTCTGTGACTTATTTGGCAGAGGCCCCGCCATCTAAAGCCAAGACTGCGCCTGTAGTCCATGATGAATCATCCGATGCAAAGTAAAGAATCGCCTTTGCCACATCATCTACAGTGCCTATTCTACCAATAGGATGTTCTGCTGCAGCCATTTTTCTAGCTGATTCTGAATCAAGATATGGTTTTGTCATATCTGTTTCGACTATTCCAGGACAAACACAATTTACCCGAATTCTAGATTTTGCGTATTCAATGGCCCATGCTTTTGTTAGTAGTACAAGTGCTCCTTTTGATGCAGTATATGCATCCGCTTCAAAATTTTCGAAAGCTTTGAGTCCAGCATTGGAGGAGACATTAATTATGGAACCACCATTTTTTTCCATAAATGGTATAACTGCTCTAGTAAAACGAAACTGTCCTGTTAAATTCACATCAATTACTTCATTCCATTCTTGATCTGAAATCTGATGTAACGGTTTTACTTGAGGAAAAACTCCTGCATTATTTACCAAAATATCAATTCTACCAAATTTAGCCACAGTTTTATTTACTACATTTTGAACATCATTTTCGTTTTTGATATCTCCTGATATGGGATACGCATTTCCAATATCACTTGCTGCTTTTTCTAGTCTCATTGAATCTTTTGCTGTGATAGTAACATGTGCACCTTCTTGGTCAAACATCTTTGCAGTAGCTTTTCCAATACCACGACTACCACCTGTAACTATTGCAACTTTTCCAGCTAGTTTCATAAGATCAAATATTCTCTGTTACTTTTTAATTTTAGAGTTTAATTCCAAACGTCAAGCGACGATTTAGCACAAAATTTATTGATGATGCAATCATGATAGACATCAATGCGGCTAGAAGATAGTATACAAAAAGTTTTTCTACAAATAGATAATTAAATCCCAGTTGTATTCCCATGCCAACTAGGCTTACACCAATAAATTTTCCATACATGAGAAAACTACGTTGCTTTATTACGGTATCGCTAAACGTCCAAGTTTTGTTAAGCAAGAAATTTGATGTTATTGAGACGTAAATTGCTATAGTGGAAGAAAGAAGGTACCATAATCCAACAAATTCTGTCAAAAGAAAAAGAATTCCCAAGTTAACAAGGATCCCGCTTGAACCAACCAAATAGTATTTGAAAGCATGTTTTGCAAAAAGTGAGATTCTACCTAACTTGTCCTCTTTATCTAGAGTCATTTGACTATTCAATATGATCTGGATTAATAAGTTGATAAAACTTCCAAAAATTCAATCTCTTTACAAAAACTAACTGTTACAAGTTCATTTCCAAATATCGATTATCACATGAAAAATTTAGTTAAAAATTAACTGATCTATAAAAAAATTAATATGAAATAATAAATACTTTAAAGTCATATAACAAAATATGCAGAAGGATGCAAAATCTACTGCTTAAATTGCGTGGTCCCGCAGAACTATATGTGAAGTCCGGCCTTGGAGCCGATTCAAAGAGGTAATCTCTGCCCTTCTGACGGGGGGCCACGCCAATTATATCTTAATTAAATCAACAGATACACTGCCAAGTAAATTCCCATGAGGATCTATCACAATTTGTAGCTGTTGATCTTCTGGTACTTGAATCTCTTTTTTGCCAATATACTTCCATGTATAATAAACAGAAATCCCTGTGTCATGCAATGTTCCATTTAGCTGAAAATCTTCTGCAAAAGAAAAAGTTTGCCCTTTTAAGGCAATAGAGAGAGTTTTCGGGCTGTCACCATTTGGCACAAAACTAAATTGATATTCCCCTTTTTGAATTGCAAAAGTATCAGTAAAAATTTCATTAGTGTAAAGTTTAGGATCCGCTAAGGTTACATGATAATTAACATCTTTTCTTTGATTTGGTTCTAATGATAATCCTATTGCTATCGCAACAACAACTATAGCTACAACATATATTATTTTTTTCATATAATTATAAATTATATTATTCTAAAAAAATTATAGTTTTAGGG
Source organism: Nitrosopumilaceae archaeon (assembly GCA_041477675.1). Classification (GTDB taxonomy): domain Archaea; phylum Thermoproteota; class Nitrososphaeria; order Nitrososphaerales; family Nitrosopumilaceae; genus UBA8516. The sequence goes on along the minus strand of JBGOUS010000011.1, from coordinate 1,133 downwards.
ATTCCTTTAATCCCTTGTACCTATTTCTGATAGTAACTTCGGTTACTCCAGCTGCCTGTGCAACATCCTTCTGCGTTTTATTTTCTCCATTCATTACACAAGAAAGATACAACGCAGCAGCTGCTAGACCCATGGGATCCTTCCCTGCCGAAATTTCAATTTCTGCAGCATCTTTTAGGATCAATAGAGCCTTCCTCTTTGTTTTTTCACTTAAACCAGCTTTACTTGCGATTCTTGCTACACATTTTATTGGATCTACAACAGGCATCTTTAGGTCAAGTTCTCTTAGAAGTAACCTATAGCATCTAGCAACATCTTTTCTTTTAATATTGATTCCATTTGCAACATCAGTCAAAGTTCTTGGCGTTTCTGTATCTCTACATGCAGCATATAATGCAGCTGCAACAAGTCCAGGAATTGATCTGCCTCTTACAAGACCTTTGTCTAATGCTTTTCTGTAAATGTATGCCGTTTTTTCTATAACTGCATCAGAAAGAGCAAGTTTATCTTTTAACCTATCAAGCTCACTAAATGCCTGTCTAAAGTTTCTATCTACTGGTTCGTGTACTTGGCTTCTGCTATCCCAAGTTCTTAGACGTTCAATAGTGCTTTTCATTGAAGCAGACAGAGGTTTTCCAGATGCATCTTTATCTGCTGGACCAATTATGGTTGCAAGTCCCATATCATGCATTGCAAGAGAAGTAGGTGTTCCAGTTCTACTTCGATCCTCATGTTCTTCTTTTGAAAATGATCTCCATTCAGGACCAGATTCCTCTACTCTTTCAGTAAGGACAAAACCGCAATTTCCACAAAACATTTCTCCCGTAGTACTGTCAGTTACCATAGGACCTTTTCCACAACGTGGGCAACGTCCACCACCTGAACTAAAAGTTTCGCGTGTCATTTAATATCTAATAAAAGTTTCGATCAGAGGACAATAAAAAGATTTAACTATTACCATTTTTTCTATAATTTTATTAAAATCATACTTATAATCATAATTTTTTAATTAACTAAGTATTTTATTGAAATTATTCTAATTATCGTGATTATCATAAAATTCCATAAATCATATACTTTAATTTAATTCCCTATTGTTTTTCTAAATTGATTTTTATTTTTTAGCTCATATT
>JBGOUS010000142.1:0-3555 GCA_041477675.1 Nitrosopumilaceae archaeon | reverse complement strand
GCAACCGTCAGATTTTCGTTTGTATTTCATTGGATTCTATTTTTATCGATAAAGAATAAAAAATAATTTCCTTATAATTGAAAAATTTACAATTCTTGAATAATTGACTACAATATACTTATGTAATACTACGAATTGGAAAAGTCGTTGTGGAATTTGAACAGGAAAGTTTCATTTAGTTTTACTAAGAGTGTTTCAATTATCATGATTATCTTGCTTTGGTCACTATCTACACTTCCCATGGATGATTCCTTGGTTCAAGCTGCCAAGCAACCAGCTAAGGACACCAAACCACCATCTGTAAAGATAGCAGAGCCGCTGACAGGATCTGCTCTGTCCTCTGGGGCGATAACTGTAAAAGGGACAGCTTCTGATAATCTTGGAAGTGGCGTCAGTAATGTACAAGTTCGCGTTAATAATGGGCCATTTGTAAACACACTTCCAAAATCGTCTGGTGACTGGTCGAGTTGGATCGTTTCCATCAATATTTTTTCTGTCGGATCTAAAGTGATAGATGCAAAAGCCACAGATTATTCTGGAAATACAAAGTTACATTCCATTACTATTACTACAGCAGATACAAAGCCGCCACAACTAACTCCCCCGGCGGATATTATAATGGAGGCAGCAGGGACTACAACTCCTGTCAACCTAGGTAAACCCATAGTTAGGGATGATGTAGATCCAAATCCAACAGTAGGTAATGATGCTCCAACAGGTTTTACACTTGGAACAACAATCGTAACCTGGACTGCTACTGATGCTTCAAGAAATACCTCAGTAGCAACACAAAAAATCACCATAGTAGATACAACAAATCCAATCATAATATCTCCTCCAGATGTTGAAGTAGAAGCAACATCTGCAACAGAAAATACAGTAACTTTGGGTCAAGCAACAGCAACAGATCTGGTTGGAATTCAATCAATTACTAATGATGCGCCATCCATGTTTCCAGTCGGTGAAACAATAGTAACTTGGACTGCTGCAGATACTACTGGTCATACATCTACTGCGGCTCAAAAAATAACTATACGAGATACTACTCCACCGATTCTGAAAGCTCCAGACGACATTACGATTGAGGCCACAAGCGAGTCAGCAGATATCATAAACATAGGTGAAGCCAAAGCAACAGATCTGGTGGGTATTCAATCAATTACTAATGATGCACCATCCATGTTTCCAGTCGGTGAAAAAATCATTACTTGGACTGCTACTGATTTCTTCGGCAACGCTGCTATTGCAACTCAGACCATAACAGTAACTCCTGCCCTTTCTGATAATTTTGACGGTCAGTCAGCTTATTTGTTGCCTAAAGGAGTGACCAGTCCAAATGGAAAGTGGATAACATACAGTACAGGATATGGAGAAAATGGGGTGTCTTCCGACATGCTTTATCTTCATCCTCATTTAGTTCCATTTACCGACGATAATGGAGCCTATCACAGTTCTGTTGGTCCGGCAGTGAGAACAACAGAGACATTTCAAGATTATCGAATTGACATCGATATGAGATATGACCAGACTACTAGGACTGATACGCAACCAAAAAGATGGGAAGAAGCGGTATGGCTACTTTTTGATCATCGTCTAGATAGCACACACTTCAGATACTTCCATGTGGATAGAGAGGGAGTAGGCATTGGATATTACGACGGTGGAGTAAATCCTGGCAGTCAGCAAATAATCAACGAGGCAAGAAATGGCCTTCAGGTCTCTAGGATAAATGGCGTATACAGTGCTGACCCGGTGATAAAGGCTTTAACATCATATCCTCCTCATGTTACTCAAGGACAATGGACGCACATAACCCTAGAAATATCAGATGAAACTACAGGTGGTAGACATATTGCTGTTATCGTCGATGGGGTCCCGGTATATGATTTCATTAATACAACCTCCTTTTCAGGTGGCTACATCATGGTTTATTGCGAAGACGCAATGATAAGTGTGGACAATGTTCGTATAACACGAATCTAGACCTTGGATGAGGGAAACTTCTTGCCTGTTTTGTTTCTGATTTTAGTATTTAGAATTTAATTGAAAAAGTTGTTTAATCACACCGTTAGGATCTTTTACTGAATCTAAAGTTTTACGAAAGACAGAATGTTTCTAAGAGTAAGTTATATTATTTTCTCAAAAAATTTATTATTCCCTACACCCAATATAGGGGATTGACAAAAAAATGCACGATGTTTGTTTTGTGTATGCTTGTTTTAGCTAGCTCGCAGTTTTCTTTTGCAGGAGCTGAAGGTGAATTCAATCTTACAAGCAAAGGAAAGATTGCACCAACCAGTCACTTTCCAGGTCTAGTTGTTTGGAATTCCATAAAGAGTGATCATATGCAATCTATTGTACAAACAGAAAATGGCCCCCTCAAGGTAGAAGCAACTTTAAAGTCTTCTGACAAGTGTGAACAGGAGAATCTTTCTGTTTGTTTTGAAGGAAAAATAACCAACGTATACAAGACAAATGCATTTTCTCAAGGAGACACTTATCTTCTTGGAATTGATCTTGTCAACAAAAAAATGTTCGTATCATTTACTTCAGGTTTTTTTGAAAATGTTGATATTTCAATGAACTTACAAAAGATTGTAATATCATAGATAAATCTCCAGGGAAATCAGATAATACAAATCTATCCTATTTTTCCTCTGAGCTTTATTTTTTCACTGGTTTCAGATGGAGTGGATGAATCAAGGTAGCTAATCTCGTACCAGTCTCCGATGTTAACTGTTTTTCCATCAATTGTTCGCGGAATCTTGATTACCACCTCAAAGATGCCAGTGTTCTCACCAGTTTCCAATAGATGTGAGCCGTTTGCATCAAACACCGGATTGGTAAGAGTTGTCCTGATACCGCCTTCTCCTTTATACACTAGTTGACTCACAGGGATACTGTCAACTTCATTTGAATCCAGATTCATGTCTGGTTCATAAATTCTCACAACAAATTCATGACCAATTCTTGTTTGACCTGATCCAGACGCTTCTAGCTTCGCAAAGGCCTGTGTCAAAGGAATCGATGTAGCACTGATTCTTTTTCCTCCGGCAGCATCAGCTTGATCCAAGTATTTTATTTCCACAACGTCTCCTTGTTTAAGTGGGATTCCATTTACAGAATCGGGAAGCTCTAGTCTTACAAAGAATTTTCCTGTGCTTGCCCCCGTTTCTATCATGGCAGTTGGTCCTTTGATTGTAACACCATTTATGGTAAATTCTAACAATCCTTTAGTTTGAATGACATCCACTCCATCTGGACTGGTGTTTAGATCATTATCGTTGACATAAAAATTCACTATACCTCCACTAGAAGAAGTAACAGATTCAATTGCTGTTTGTGGTTTTCCTGTGTTTCCCTGAATTGTAGATGATCTGTTACTTGCAAGTTCTGGAATCTTACCAGTTTGATTTTCTTGTTGAACAGTACCTCTAACCAATGGGACTCCCCGTTGTTCAAGCTTTGACAGTGTTGATGGTTTTAGGCACACTGGAACATCAGTGAAAATAGTAGCCAGCACAAGGCCTGATTTGCAGATAATGTCTTTAGGTG
>JBGOUS010000149.1:0-3431 GCA_041477675.1 Nitrosopumilaceae archaeon | reverse complement strand
TGTGTATCTGTCGTTAATTAAAATAAAAAAATAGGGACCTTTTGGAACAAGATTTGAAAAAACTTTAGTAGATTTAGAGACTAGTGTTACCAACGGGAAATTGTTTGTTCCATTCTTTTGACCATTTGTAAATCAAGTATATTGAAAGTATGGTAAAACCAGTTTCAACGATGTAAAGGACTAGGGTTGTTATGGTAAATTCGTCGTTAGGTGCAGGATTTCCTTCCATGATTTGTTGGACATTATCCATTATTGTTGGAGCAATAATCAACAAGGTAATCACACCCTCTGGAATCCAAATCATCAAAAGGAACTTTCTAAATTTTTTTATTCTATAAAATGCCCACAAGTTTAATATTGGAATAAATATGAAAATAATCTGCCAAACTATCTTTACGGGTTCTTTTGCTGGCATATTTTATTGTGATGCTTTATCCTATTAATGCTTTAAATCACTAGGGTTTGTTTGCATCTAAACCGACATTAAAAGTCCCGATATAGCCTTGTCCAGTTTTTGTAACATCAACCATCAGGTGTTTTCCAGTATTGTTTTGAATCGTCATATCAGTTGAGGGTCCAGAATAGATGCCGTCATCCATGTTCTTGACAGTAGGTTGCCCGTGGTTGCTGTATGGGGGTTGCTCATGTACTCCAGTTGAAATCAAATCATCCATGTAAAGCTGCGATGTCCACTCGAAAGTTTTCTCAGCTCCTTCAAAAGTTCTAACCTTGATGTGGATATGAATCGCCCGGCCTTCGTACCAGCCAGGATAAACCGTGGTAAATCTTACAGTTCCATTGTCGTCTGTCACTTGGTATCCACGCAGGTATTTCTTTCCCAAAGTTCCAATCTGTAAAATGTCAGAGTAAAGCCCTTGTGAGTTTGCATGCCAAATGTCAACTCGTGCATTTTTCAGAGGTACACAGTTTCCACCTTTGTTCACATCATATACGTTAATTTGCAAAATCAATGGAATTCCATCCTCTAGTAAACCGCTAGTAGGATCAGCTCGAATGTCTGCTCTATCAAGCATCTCGTCTACAAAATATGGTCCCTCTGTTTCTTGTGGCGATCCTTCAACTTCGATTAATGATGGGGTTAGAGTGCAAGATTGGCTTGTTGCAGCTGTCTGAGATTGCCCAGGAGGCGATCCAGACTGTGGAGGAGGATTTCCAAATTGACCAGGAGGGCCACCAGGTTGACGCGGAGGTCCATTTCCTTGGTTCAAAAACATTGGTACAAACAACCCTCCCAAAACTATTGCCACAACTATTGCAGTAAGGATTAACACACCCCTTTTGCTTTTTACAGATCCAGTTATGGTATTTTTTTCTAACCTGCGCATTTTTCTTTCATAAATAATGATTGCAATGGATAATGCAATGAAAGCAGCTTCAAAGGATTCCACTAGGATTGCCATTGTGTTGACACCGCCGCCTCTTCCAGTAATTGGGTTTCCAGGCATTCTTGTTATTGCCCAGAGTGCAACAAGCACAATTGTACCTCCTATTCCAATACAATTCCATTTTATTCCCCATCTTTTCAAAATGGGTATTAACCAAAATATCTGAGCAATTCCTCCTACGATGAAAAATATTCCGATATTGATGTTAAATCCAAGACTGTTTGGACCAAGCATTAAATGCAAAATGCCTGCAATTGCTGTAGTAGCAGCGGCTGCAAGGTATAGTGCAACTCCTAATCTTCCCATTCTGGTAGTTTAGATTGATTAGATAATAATCGTTTATCTGATTGTTGTATCACTCAAGAATTGAACGGAATAAAATTAGGAAAATAGAATCTAGTCTTTCAAGATTCAAAGACACAATTTATTAGCAATTCCTAAAATCAATTTTGTCACCATGATTTGTACAAAGCAAATTCTAATTACAGTGATTTTACTTGTGGCAATTCATCGCTGATGTTTATACGTGACAGTCTTGTTCCATTACTTACATGACGATGAGAATAATGAACAACCAAAAAAGAATGCGCGATACAAGTCATCATGATACTTCAAGTATACAGAGCCGTCTGAATTCTCACTTATGGATATGCCGCGGATGTAAAAAACGTCATCTGTGAATTTTGCAGAAAGCTCACTTGGCATCACAAGAGCTGCCTCGTACACCTTACCAATTTCTGTAGGACACCTCAAAGTTATGTATCGTCCAGTTCCAGATCCAAGGCAATTTTCGTATTCCATTCGAATCTGTACTGGTGTTTTGGTTGGTAATTCCTGGACAATGATGGTAGATTTTGTTGGTTCATCTATAGTCAGCTCTTGGGGGTTGTCAAGATTGGCTGCAATGGCAAATCCTAGAATAAAAAAACCCACAATACCAAAAGCCAATAAAATATTACGAATCGGATGGACCCTTTTTGTTCTTAGTGCGAGGTTAGGCAACATTATGATTTCAGTCATTGACCCATTCCCTGTTGGATAGGCCTTTACGGTGAGACATTTATCATGAAATCGTTCCTCAGTTCTTGAACCACAGATCCTGCAGATTTGTTGTATTGTTTTTTTGCATTCTGAACATAGAGAACACGAGTACAGCTCGCCTCCACATCTTCTGCACGATTCATCTGGCATTAAAGTTCCAAAAATGTTATGATAAATAAGTGGCACTAATCATTTAGACTACAAATTTAAATTATATGAGTTAAGGATCCATGTTAGAGATCAAAACAGATCCAAAAACAGTTGGAATATTATTTCCCGAGTGATTATTTTTTACTTTGCAACGTTTGATTTTTTTAATTTCTATTTCTTTTCAGCTTAAAAAACTTCCATTAACAGGGTAGCTTTTGACGACTAGCTTACTATAATGACTGCACATTCTACACTTAAAGTATGAAAAAACGATCACATGCATCTTATGTAGCAGCAGGCAAGAAGGGTGCAAGAACTAGAAAAAGAAACGGTAACTAACCTATCTTGTACAAGAATTTGCTAAATCTTGGATTATTATTAGTTTTAGTAATTTTTTGACACATAGACATTCCATTTGATATTTTTAACCAATGTCCAGATCTGTGTGGTCTTTTTAGTTGGAACTTAATCTATTCCTGAAGGTCTCCTTATCAAATCAGAATCTAACAAACCTGGAGGGAAACAAAGCCATTTTATCAGTCCTTAATTGCTGCTGCACTCTCATACCATCTCCTAAAACCACAATTTAAAAGTGGATTACACTATCCTACGAAGAATTACACAATTGACACACAAAATTGGAACCCTGGAATATGTCCTAGATAAATATTCTGGAAAATGGAGCTGGAAAATAACAGGTCAGAGAGCCGTATTGATGGTATCGCAAGTTATTTCAGATGCGTGGCATGGTGACGGGTCAGATGTTGCAATTGTTCCAGATACTAGTCAGAATATCCAGAAGATAAAATGGATTCATGAAATGTATCGATTGGA
>JBGOUS010000116.1:0-4149 GCA_041477675.1 Nitrosopumilaceae archaeon | reverse complement strand
TTTCATTTTTGATTTTAATGTTTTTTTGTTATGATTATAATTTTTCTTTTCCAATAATGTTTGAAGGCGCACCAACTGCTCTAGGGTTAAAATTTTCAGTCCTTTTCGTGATACAATTTCCAACAACAATAGTCTTTCCTGATCGTCGTCTCCTATAGGCGTAGTCACAAATTTTAACTGAATTTTGGTACTTAATTTAGGTTAACCTTTGGTTCGTGGGAGTTTCCCATACACATCAAAGGTTTTTTGTACATCCACGTTGGCAAACCCGTTTTGTATGTTTAGGTCTTTGAGAAGACCGATAATTTCAGTTCTACTCATAGCGGCAATTTTCGAATATGCCTGTCTTGCCTCCTGATAGCTTTTTCCATTTTTTAGAGCGTCATTCATTGCAGAACGGGCTAAATTCACTTTTTGTTCAAAATAATTAAACTGGCTCCAGAATATATCGTGATGAGTGGCATTAATTCCAGAAACGAATTTTGAAAACGATGCTCTGGGTGTGAAATTTTCCATGTTTTTATTCATGCGTGCAAGATTATTTTGAAATATTCCATCAGCAATTTTTCTTTGTGTTTCAAGTGACTTTTTTTGTTCATTGATTGCTATTTGCTTTTTTTGAATATCTGCAATTTTCTTTTTAGAAATTTCAATGTTTTTTAATATCTTCATAATTAGTGGATTCTTTTTTAGTTCATCAGTAGCTTTGATTTCTGGATAGCTGTCTGACGTACCTGCACCAAAAGCTGAATTATTTGCAAGCAATACAAACGCCACAAGTGTCATCATTGCTGTGAAGCCAAATACGTGTTTGTGTTTGAATGTCATTAATTGTTGAGATTCTGAAATTAGTATTTACTGATTACGTAGAAAAGGTTAGCAAGTCTTAATAAGACAAAATAAATCGGTTGCAGTTTAATTAGACGTGAATTCTTTTCGAGTTCTTTCCAAGAAGTTTGAATAGATTCTCATTCTTTCAAGTGTTTGTGCAAGTTTCATTTCTATTCCAGGAGTAGGATGCAGCTCAAAAAAGCGTCTTATCTCTGGTTCTTTTTTACTATCATACATTACGGATACGGTGCTTACAACCCTGTTTATGAGAGGACTGCCAATTCCAAATTTTCCAATGATCTGTTTCCAGTTCTTTTTGACCCAAGGCCAAACAAGCCTTCTACCATATGGATTTGTGGACAGACGCATAATTGGCAAATGAAGATTTTGAGAGCGTACTTCTTTTGTTAAAACAAACTTTAATGTTCTTACAAGAAAACTTTCATCCTGAAAAGACGCTAAAGCGCCAAGGAACCTCAATTTTTCTTCTTGCATAGTTGCCTTTCTGAACTGTTTTAGCAAAATTTCATAAGTTTTGTAATCTCCACCCCACGCTACGAGTGAATATACCACACTACGGAGATCGGGATGAAGAGATTCTGGTTTTTTCAAAAATTCGTTGAATCGTTTCTTTGCCTCTCCAAGTATATTTTCATCTCCTAACCTACCAAGTGAACCTATCACAAGACTTCTAAGAAGTGCAGTTGTGTGTTTTTCTCCTAATTTTTTGTCCCATCCAAGCCTGTCAAATAATTTTTGAAAGTGTTCTCTGCTGTACTCTTTTATCTCATCCCAAAAAACTTCCCCTGAAGTTACAAGATATAGAAAATCTAGGCTTGCAGCTAAATCTGATAAAACCAGATAATCATCTTCATAAAGATATGACCTTGTAAAGTCAAAAAATTTCTTCAGAGAGATCTGACCAGACATGCATAATGCAAAAAAGTCATGTTGCAGGCCCCAACGATCTGTATTGCTTAGAATTTTTTGTTCTATTAATTCCTTGAATTTCTCTAATGTTTCATCTTCATATTTTACTCTGTACATACCCATCTGACCGGAGTTTATCTTAAACCAATCAGTATCTTCCAAGGTAATTGTCTCGGATTGTCTTGTCATTAGTTTGAAAGTAAGGTTGTCAGCAGTTTTGAGAGAGATCGGTATTGCCCATATTCCTTTACGAGACTTCCCATTGTTTTCTGCAAGATATCTTTTTTGAGTTAGTGATATTTTGGAGTCTTTGGTAACAACTTCAATTATTGGATATCCTACTTGTTTGACCCAACTGTCCATCATTTTTCTAACTGGTTTTCTTGAAACTTTTTCTAGAGCATTCCAGAGGTCTTTAGTAGTAGCATTTCCATACATGTGTTTTGTAAGATAGTTTTTCAGTCCATTCCGAAAATCTTTCTCACCCAAAAAATTCTCAAGCATTCTAAGCACTGTACCACCCTTATTGTAGCTAATTTCGTCAAAAATTTCTCGAACCTCAGAAGGTTTGTTTACCTTAACATCAATTGGATGTGAAGTTTTTAGCGCATCAAGGTTCATCGCTCCTCTGGTTTCACCAATTAGAAATTGATCCCACAAATCCCATTGAGGGTAATAGTCATGAACTGCTTTTGTTGCCATAAATGTTGCAAAGCTTTCGTTAAGCCAAAGATCATTCCACCACTTCATTGTAACGAGATTACCAAACCACTGGTGTGCAATTTCATGCGATATTACTTCTGCAATGTGTTGTTTTGTTTCAGTTGATGACGTCTTTGCGTCATACAAAAGTATGGTTTCTCTAAATGTAATCGCGCCCCAATTTTCCATCGCACCTGATGCAAAATCAGGAACTGCAATCATGTCAAGTTTTGGGAGAGGATATTGAATCTTAAAGTAATCCTCATACCATTTTAGAAATTGTTTTGTAAATTGCAATGATAGTTTGCCCAAGCTTTTCTTGCCCTTGGTGGTAACAATTCTTATCATTGTTTTTCCAAGTCTCCCTCGTAAGAACTCAAGGTCTCCCACGCCTAAATATAACAAATATGTAGACATCACAGGCGTACGATCAAACTTGTAGAGTGTTTTTTTGCCAGTCCTTTTTGTTGATATTATAGGCATGTTAGATATTGCAGAAAGATTACTATCTGCAATTACTGAAACGTCAAAAGTTGCTTTTGCTTCAGGCTCATCCCAACATTGAAATGCACGTCTTGCGTCTGCAGCTTCAAACTGAGTAGACGCCATGATTTTTGTTTTGCCTTGCTTATCCTTGTATTCGCTCCTGTAAAATCCTACAAGTTTGTCATTTAAAATTCCAACAAAATTAATTAGAAGATCTGCTTTACCTTTGATTTTTTCTGGCATGATGACTGTTAGTTCTTCATTTTTTTCATCCAGGTGTAATTTGACTTTGAGAGTTTTTCCTTTTATGATGACAAAACAATTTTTTATTTTTAATTCAGCAGAGTTTAGTACAAATTTGTTTGTTGGTCTGTTGATTTGAATAGATATCTTTTCCTTTCCAAAGAAAGTGAAATTTTTAAAATCTGGTTCGAATGTGATTTCATAATCTATAGGACAAACGGCTCTCATGAAACTTTGTTTATTTTATAGGGTTAAGTAAGTCTATCGTATGTAGATCATAATATCATGCTGGCTAAATTATGACGTATGTTTGTAGCCAGATAATCGATGCATTTTTCTATTTTAAATCCTCTATATGCTTGTAAGGATCTTTTCTATGATCTTTGAATATTGTTATGTGATGGTAAACCGCAAAAGTGAATATCGTATAACACCAGAGATATAGTATGTCTACGAGATGGCCCTGATAGTAAGAGCCATTCAACGTAGCAAGCAAATATCCTATGTCAGCTACTGTTTCAATCACTATTGCAATACACATAAGCGACCAAAGAAAGTTCACTTTTCCTCCAAAAAATAACAACATTCCACACATAGCAGGAGCTAGAATAATGGAATCACCAATTGGATAAGCTATTGCTACTGCAAAAGGAAATTGATCGGCGATATCGTATTGGCTATATGTAAGATATAATGTAAAAATTAATACTATAGCAGACGTTAATACAGCAAAGAAAAGTATTTTTTTATCAATCATTTCTTTCATTGGTTTAAGATAGTACAGCATAAATACAAACAAAACCGGATATCCTGCAAGCCAAAATCCATCAGCCACTGAAGGGAATAATTCCTCGCCCAAGGTGAGATTATAATACAATGAGATCCTTTCTGCGATGAACCACAAAATTGCAAAAAGGGCAAATAGAAGCCATGCGCTTCCATGGGATCCCTTAAGTC
>JBGOUS010000068.1:0-5539 GCA_041477675.1 Nitrosopumilaceae archaeon | reverse complement strand
TGTGGAATATGAAATAAAATAGAACGATAAGAATTTCTTACTTTAGATTTAATTTTATAGATTCGGATCTGGTAAGACTAGCTCAGTTATTCCATACGCTGATTATGAATTTATCACTGGTCTGAACCTAAAAAAATTAGTCTTAATATTAATAACACATGTATGATTTATTTAATAACTGTAATGCAAATTAAGAAATTAGGAATTGTAATTTTCTCATATCTATTAGTTATTCTAATTACAAATATTTCTGTATCCTCTGCTTATGTTGAAAAACAAAATAAATCAAGTAAAACAAACCAAGTTTACATTCTAAGATGTGAGAAGGGATCTTGTTTTAGTTCTTGCCAGACCATAGTGCTAAAAGGAGATACTGTAACTTGGACAAACCTAGATAGTATTACTCACATGATAGTAAGCGGAAGCGGTCAGAACGGACCTGACGGATGGTTTTCAAGTTCAGTTATTCCACCACATGGAACATTCTCACACAAATTTGAAAGGACTGGTGCATTTGTTTACTTCGATTTACTTCATCCCTATACAGTAGTAATTGTTGGTTCTGCAATAGACTCTTCGTATGTTCATCTTGCAAAATCATTTTTTTCAAATTGGTGTAGCCGTTAAGTATTTTCAAATCTTTACTGGTTTGAACCCAAAGGTTCCAATCTGGTAAGACCCACTACTATTTTGATTCTATTTTAGACCCACTAGGGGAATTTCTCAGTTAGTTTAATTCCCTCACTTTAAAATCATAATAAGATTCAAATTTTGCAAGTCCAAGCACAAAAATTTGAGAGAGAATTGCACTATTGGAGTTCCTCATTCTATGGTATCATTGTAGCATAAAAAAAATTATGCTAGAATGATACTCCTGTTAGGAGTCTATGGTCAAGACACGACTTTAATTCTATCAATAAAAAAAGTTTGAGAGAAGGGAGAGACAGGAAAATACTAATTCACTTCATACCCAGTAACTGTTAAAAAAGTCTCGAATTATCTTGTCTGTTATACTGTACTTTCCTTCAGTTTTTTGAACCAAGTCGTACTCTATCAATTTAGTCAAAAACTTGGGCAGGCCTGTCATTTTAAGAGAAGCATCCTTTGCAATATCAGACACTGTCTTTTCTCCTGTAGACAGGGAGACAAGTATCTTCCAGTATGCAGTACTCTTGTAATCAGAGCCCAAGTCTTCTGTTACAATATAATTGACATAGATGTACAGTGCTCCTGTAGTACTTGTAAGCAACTCTTGATATGTATCTGTCAACGACTCTGTCTTTTTGTATGCATGTCCAAGCATTACAAGATAAAATGGATGTCCTCCAACAAGATCAAATGCTAGCTCAGCATCTTGCTTGCTTGCAGCAGGCTGAGACTTTAGAAATAATTCCACCGCATAGTTTTTTGCCAATTCCTTTATCTCTAGTATGATAAAATGACCAAAGAGTGGACTGCCTCCTTCTGCCAGAATATTTCTCAGATAATGTATTCTTGAACCGCTTACTATAAAGGAGACATTCTTTCTGCGCTCAAGGATAGCTCGAATGACATCAAGAATATTTTTTAGATCAGAGAATTTTTTGTATTCTATAATGTGCTGGAATTCATCTATTATGATTACGACTTTACGACCAGAAGCCTCAGATATCTTGTTTGCATACTCGAAGACGTCTGTTAACGCCTTGCGATAGTTTTCATCCCTGTCTTTGACGTACGGGTCTATTGCTATTATTGGACTGCCCTGTTCGTCAATGCCTGCGATAAATCTTGCACGGACTCGCTTTATTTCACTTAGCTGTGTTAATGCAGATTTTACTTTGGATGCAATCTTTGACGTAGTAGGTAGTGTATTGTAATACGCATGTGTCAGTTCCTCAGTTAATTTCTCGGCAAGGTCAACTGGTGAGTATCGAAATTCTCCAAAATCTACGTATACTGTGATAAGTTTCTTACCTATTTGACGCCTTACCTCTCCCAATATGGTTGACTTTCCGATCCTTCTATGCCCGATCAAGGCATAGTTCACATTGGCTTTTGTATCAAGCATAGTGTTTACTATTTTTCCTACTTCCTCTTTTCTGTCTACAACATCTTTAGGCGGTTTACCTACTATCATATGCTGTCTGGAATATATGCTATACAGTATATATGCTTATCAGAATATACGTTGAGTAGAATATAGTTTGACAAGACTGGGATATTCATTGATTCTAAAGGATTAGTTGGCAAGGCAGACATGTAGAGTATAAAACAGTGGTTTTTTATAAATGGAAACAAAATTACTTTCATCATAGCAAAGAAAATAGTTTGGTAAAATAGAACTGCAAAATTAAGTTGAAAATGAGATGGATTTATTGTTTTAAAAGTTACATGTCTGAAAGAATTTGAAAGGGAATAATCATTACTAGAATTTGTAAAGTTATGATGATTGATATAATTTAGTATTGCAAGAAAAGTAAAGATTGCCTTAGTGCAGTTGAAATGATATCAAGATAGCTAAGAATGATAGTAACACTGGAAAAATAACAAAGATCATAAAGTTGTAAAAAGAAAACGTCGTTAGACAGTCTAAAAAAATTATTAAAGAAAAAAAGAAAGAAGCTATAAAAGATATGGGCAACAAATAATTGATGACTTGATTTTTGATGCAATTTTTACGAACGAGATATTCTTCGTACTACGATAGTGTTTTGTATAAAAGAAATATCAAGCTTGTCTCCACCTTCTAGATTGAGTTGTTTCACAATTTGTGCAGGTATTGTAATGCGATACTTGTAGTAGATGGCGCCATTGTAGCTTCTTGATCTTTGCTTTTGCAGTATGATTTCCAACACTCCATATTTCCATGTTGAATTTAAGGAGATAGTTAGACATCCAGGTCTAAAATTCCTGCATCATCTTTCTTCCTTATCTCGCTGCCAGGAAGTTTATACTGTTTTTCAAACTAATTTTTTCTTACTATCCGCCACATTTTTGTGCAAGTCCTTTATCAATTCTTCAGGGGTGTTAAACAGTTTGCCCTTGCTTTTTCGTGCGTCTTTGACGTCCTTAATTTCTGCCGTAGAAAGTGGAGGTGAATTGATTTTTGCTTGTGGCATGTATTTTTGGAGGTCTTTTCTCTAATTAATCTTCCATGTTTCATGCTGTAATTTCCACCTTTTTTTGTTCATGAATCTCAAGGATCAAAAGGGTTGGTAGCGATGTCATACATCTTGTTTTAAAAAATTAGATGTTGTGAAAAATCCACATTGTTCTATTGTATCATAATAGAAAATTTTGCTGCGAGCAGATATTTTTGTTAGTTGGTGTTTACCCAAAAAGATGGGCAAATTAACATTACAGAATTCTGTAATAATCACATGTCAAATCAGTGCAGAGTTGTGTTGTTTGTTGGATGTGGATTAAAAAAATGAAAAGAGATTCTAGAATTGGGGGCTATGTTGCCAAATGACATATGCGGAGTTTTTGTTTGTAAGCTGGTGTTGCTTGTGCATAAAATGTATTTTATTTATAAGGAGTTACAGACTGGACCGCCTTGTTCATGTTCAAGGTGTACATCTTTGGGTCACATGAATTGACAAGTTTTTTCTCAGAGATTACAGAATTCTGTAATGTTTTTCCTGACCAAAAAACAAGGTACATTGACATCCAATTGTGATTCAGCGTTTTGTTGCGCGCATTATTTGAGGATTTCAAGTACCATAAACTGGTAATTTCAGGATCTTACGGGATGCCTTGGACAATCTTGTAACAAAAGCCAACTCCCCATCACCGCGTAGCTCATATGCAAGATCTAGGACAAACGTATTTTACTGCAAAAAAGAGCTGGGAAAGATCAGTCAAACTGTAGGCAATGAGACTTTAGCCTTTTTTCGTACAATCAATAAAAATGGTTTACCCCCTCCCCCCAAATTACGCTTGGGAATATGATGCTAACCTGTTTAAAAATTTCACCAATGTACAATAACATGAGTGATACAATATCTGTACCAAGAGAAGCAATCCTCAAGCTTAAAGAAAAGATGGATCTAGTACAAAAAAGGATAGAAAAACTAGAAAGGTTGATAAAAACAAAAAACTCTTAGCCTTTCTTTTTATCAATTATATTGGTAAACATCTCTTTTAGTTCTACATATTCTTGCTTTAGTGCTGCTAAATCCTTGGAATATTTATTTCCCAATTTTAGTTCTTCATGTCTTCTTGTTTGTAGGATTTGAGCCAATTTCTTTGATAGTATGTTACCACATTTGATACAATGTGACTTGTCAGAACTATTTCTTTCCTTACAAGACGGACAAATCTTTGAGAACAGAATCGATTCGGAATCATCCTGTTTTTTGAGTCCATGTAGTTTCAAAATAGCATCTTTTTGGTCACTAGCTGCCAGGTGTTCGTATCTTACTAACATGTGACTTGAGTTACCCCAATTTCCATAGACTTTGGCTATATTGCCAAGCTTCTTCGAATACATTGTAAGTGATGTGTGTCTGAAAAGATATGGCCATACACGTTTTTTGATTCTAGATATCTTTTGTGCATTTTTCAAAAGATAGAAAAATTGCGGATACCTTATGACACCGGAATCATTGTCATGATACCAAAGAAAAGCATCAGGATCGTCACCCTTAGGGTGTTCTGCCAACCACTCTCTTATAGGAATAAAACTAGTAATAAGCGTCAGTGTTTTTGGTCCCGTTTTACCGGTAGTCGACACTTCTAAACAATCAGTCTCAAACATTAACCCATTAATTTTTATGTTAATCAACTCGCCCGGCCTATAGGCTCCTTCAAACAAAGTAAAAATCATGGCGATGTTTCTTTTCATGTATTTACCACCAATCTGTTTTACAGCTTGAAGTAACTTGAGAATTTCCTCATCAGTGAGTAGATCATTTGCTTGGATCTTTTCATATCTATCTTTGAATGATCCAGGTGTAATCCACGACACGTTAGGATCATAATCTTTACTTTTTGTTTTATCTGCAATCTCGTCATGTACTGCATAATGATACAATCTCTTCAGGGCGGTCAGGGTGTCCTTCTTGACTGAATTTTCATAATCTGTGTCAGCTATTATTTTGTGTATGAATTCAATTTCTTTTTTTGTCCATTCATTTATTTTTTTATCATCTTTGATTTTTAAGATCCGCTGTATACATTCACCATAGTTAGCTATTCTTCCATGCGATTTGTTCTCAAGTCTCAATCTATCCAGAAAAGCACAAGCAGTGTAAGCGTTTTCAGGTAAGAATTTTCTATGAAAGCTAGTCTTGGCGTATTCGATCCTGGCTCGGTTATTATGGATGTCAAGCTTTATGGTTTTGTTCATATCATCATAATATGACCTAGTTTAAAACGGAAAAATTGTTCATTGCGGGTTGTCATAAAGAGTATAAGCGCAGAGAGAGGGATTTGAACCCCCGCGTGCTTGCGCACATAGGCTCTCAAGGCCCACGCCATGCCGGGCTAGGCGACCTCTGCAGTTTTTGTTCGTAAAAACTAGTTAAAATTTGTTTAACATCAACAGTATTCGTTA
>JBGOUS010000089.1:0-4902 GCA_041477675.1 Nitrosopumilaceae archaeon | reverse complement strand
GAACTGATGAACTCTTTAGTTTAGTCAGTATTGTCGCATCAGGGCCTGCAATCATACCAGAGAGAAACTTCGGTATTTCATTTTCATATAACACTTTATCTAATTTTTCATCAGTAACAAGACCATACGTCTTGAGGTTTTCCAAATTTCTATCTGCCGTATGTATGCCGCTCAAAAACACGATCACGTCAATTTTGTTTTTCTTAGAAAAGTCAATGATTGATTCTGTAAAATCCTCTGCCACCACATAATCAATTGGAACATCAGAAATAACTACATGAAACGCATTTTTTTTGTATATTCTTACAGGGCCATAAAGCTCGCCATTATCAATAAAAATAATATTTGACAAATCAGAATGTTCTATCTCTTGTACTATGTCCATTTTGAGTGAACGTATGACATAATTTAATGCAAGTATCCCAATTAGGCCAGGCCCTGGGATACCGACAAACAACATCGATGGTAATTTTGCTGTTTTTTCTAGTTTTTTAGGTTTATTATTGTCAGTTTGTAAAATCAATAATCTATGTTATATGATTATTCTAAAAAAGGAATACGATATTTCCATTATTGATAATCATATGTGGAATTCGTATTCTAATTATAAAAACGAAATTTTACCCATTAAAAGAAAATGGCATCAGTTCACACAACATCAGAAGGTATTCCTGTAATTGTACTAAAGGAAGGTTCCAAACAGTCACGTGGTCGTGAAGCACAACGAAACAACATTGCTGCAGCTAAATTGATTGCAGAAATAATCAGTACCAGTCTTGGGCCAAGAGGCATGGATAAGATGCTTGTCGATTCTCTTGGTGATATAACGATAACAAGCGACGGTGCAACCATTCTAAAAGAAATAGACGTTCAGCACCCTGCAGCAAAAATGATGGTAGAGGTGGCAAAGGCTACCGACAGTGAGGTTGGTGATGGTACTACATCAGCTGTAGTTATGGCTGGCGCACTTTTAGAAAAGGCAGAGGTGCTTATAGATAATGATATTCATCCTGTAATAATTGCAAATGGATATCAAAAAGCATCCGTAAAGGCAATGTCAATTTTATCAGAGATTGCGCAAAAAATTGACCCAAAAGATAGGAAAACACTTGAGAAAATTGCTACTACGGCTCTGCAGACAAAACTTGTTTCACTTGAAGCTACAGATCTTGCAAAGATTGCTGTGGATGCTGCACTTGCAGTTGTAACACAAAAAGATGAAGGTTATGGAGTTGATCTAAATAACATCAAAGTAGAAAAGAAAGCTGGCGGTTCCATGGTAGATAGTAAACTCATAAACGGAATTGTTCTGGATAAAGAAATTGTTCATAGTGGAATGCCAAAAAAAATTGAAGGAGCTAGAATAGCATTGATTAGTGCGCCACTAGAAATAGAAAAAACTGAATTTGAGGCAAAAATTAACATCAATACTCCTGATCAAATAAGATCATTTATGGCAGAAGAAGATAACATTCTGAAAGGAATGGTTGAAAAGATAAAATCTACAAATGCAAATGTCATTCTCTGTCAGAAAGGCATTGATGATGTTGCTCAACACTATCTTGCAAAAATTGGAATAATTGCAGTAAGACGAATTAAAGAAAGTGACATGTCAAAGCTTGCCAAAGCTACAGGAGCTCGTATTGTGGGAAGTTTAACTGATCTCACTGAAAAAGACTTGGGCGAAGCGCAAATTGTTGAGGAACGAGGAATAGAAAACGATAACTGGGTCTTTATTGAAGGATGTAAAAATCCAAAAGCAGTGAGCTTGCTACTTAGAGGTGGTTCTCAGAGAGTTATTGATGAAGCCGAAAGATCTATTCACGATGCGTTGATGGTCGTAAAAGATGTAATTGAAAAACCCATGATAGTGTATGGAGGGGGGGCTCCTGAAGCATACATTTCTACAAAATTGAGAACGTGGGCACAGTCTCTCTCTGGAAGAGAACAGCTCGCTGTAGAAAAGTTTGCTGAGGCCATAGAGTCTATTCCTATGGCGCTTGCTAGAAATGCAGGCATGAATCCCATAGATACCATAACGCAGCTTCATGCAAAACAGAATGCGGGAGAAAGATGGACTGGAGTTGATGTAGTAAATGGAATTGTGGGTGACATGCAAAATTCTGGAGTCATAGAGCCACTTAAGGTAAAAGAACAAGTAATAAAATCAGCAACCGAAACTGCAAATATGATACTTAGAATTGATAACGTTGTGGCTTCATCTAAACCAGCTGGAGGGCAACCACCCATGCCAGAAATGGGGATGTAATTAAAAAATTTCTTTTTTGTTTATTTTTCGTATCGAAGTTTTCCAGCGTTTTTTACTTCGTTTGGAAAGGTTTTTTGTAACACGTTTTCCAAGAGCGTCAAAGGCTTTTGAAAGATCCCATCCTAGTTCAGTGTAATTGTGAGTTTTATATGGAGTAATTATTCTGACTGAAACCTCAAAATGTTTTCTTTGGCTTGTTGGATTATGAATTGTCTTTATTGATGTTCGGGCTTCTTCAACTTCAGGAAATACTTTGATCAAATTGCTAATTATTTTCTGAAATTTTGTTTTGACAATCTCTGCATTTTTAGCATCATCTGGCATTCCAATTATGTAAAGCGGAACCTCGCTTGGAATTTTTGTCAAGAGTAGACCAAGTATGTCTTTGTATGTGATTATCCCATGAAGATTATCCCATAAAGTAAGTAGACAACAAGTAGTATCAGTCTTCAAAATTGCATCTATTACTGTACTGACAGAATCGTTTGTGTTGCATTGAGAAACACGTGTACTACCAATGTTGCCTATGTCTGATTCAAACCTTCTTAATACATCGATGCCTTTTTGGTCACTACCTATTCTTTGTGGAGGAGTAATTGCCTGTAACAGATGCATGGATGTCAAGACCCGCTCAACTTTGCCTTTGTGAAGTATTGGGATGTGGTCAATTCTTTTTGTCATCATGACACTTCTTGCTTTGGCCAGTGACTCTAGGTTGCTTAATACGATTGGATTAGGCGTCAAAATAGAATTTGCTCTGATCCATTTCAAATTCTGTTGAGATAACAGATTAACTATATTTTTTGCTGTGACAACACCTGTTATCTGATTATTGACTACGACTGGAAAAGAACGCATTCTATAATGCGACATTGCAGTAGCTGCTTTTTCTACGGTATCATTTTCCGATAACGTTCTGATTCTATGTAGCAAGGAAGAGGCCTTTGTTGTGGATATGTCTCTTACATCTAACATCTCCCGTGCATTAGTAGTCAATACTTCGCCATTATTCATACAATATACATCATAGGAATCAGTTTCGGACATCATTCCAATTACTTTGGAAATTGAAAATGATGGCTCTATTATTGTAGGAGAATGGAGTGCCTTCGCTAGGCTAGTATTTTGAATTTCCTTCAAGTGCTCATATGTTGATTGTCCAGAATTCATTGTGTATGCTCCTTTGGAATTATTCTTAAAATGTAATTCATTTCGTTATATGAACATACGTTTTGTGAATTATAAAAAATAATGACTGATTATTAATGTTGATAATCGTAACTAATGGTGAAAAAAAATACTACCAAAATATGGTGATGTTATCAGCATTGATATTTTGGCTACATTATTAAATCAGGATCATTATAACACAATTTATGAAATTGCCAAAAATACAAAAAATTCTTGTACCACTTGATGGCTCAAAAAATTCATTCCGAGGGTTAGATTACGCAATTCACATAGCAAGACAATGTGGAGCTACAATAACTGGCATCAACATTATACCTTTTTATCCTAAATCTTTGTTACTGACCCCAATTTCTTACGAAAAAGAACTTACTAAAAAGGCTAAGGAATTCATGACAAAAGCAAAAGTACGCTGTGCTCAAAATGGAATTGTATTTAGCGAAAAAATAACTGACGGTCATGAAGTAGAGGAAATAACAGGCTTTGCCACAGAAAAGAACTTTGATCTTATTGTATTAGGGGCAAGAGGATTGGGATCAGTAAAAGAAATTTTTCTAGGCAGTGTGTCAAATGGTGTACTTCACAAGTCCAAAATTCCTGTCTTGATAGTAAAGTGATGGGTGAAATTCCATCATATCGATAATTGGTGCAGGCAGAGTAGGTTCCGCTGTTGGATTTCTTGCTGCATTTACAGCACTGGATGATATTATTTTAGTAAATTCCACAAAAAACAAAGCAATTGGTGAGGCACTTGACATTGCAAATGCAGTACCTGAAAGTTCACCAATCTCTGTAATAGGAACAGATGATTTTGAATTGGTAAGAGATTCCAAAGTGATTGTAATAACTGCAAGTAAAGGAAAAATAACTACCAGTAGAACAGATTTGCTTGTAGCAAACGTTCCGTTGGCAAGAGAAATTGCACAAAAAATAAGAAAATACAATGACAATGCAAAAATTGTGATAGTTACAAATCCTCTTGACGTAATTACTTATACTGTATTAAAAGAAACTTGATTTCCACGTGAAAGCGTTATTGGAATGGGTTCAAGTCTTGACTCTAGTAGATTCAGGTATCTACTTGCTAAATCATTAGATGCAAACCAGTCCATGATTGATGGAATAGTGATGGGTGAACATGGAGATTCAATGGTGCCTATATTTTCAACTGCAAAGCATGACAAAAAACCCATTTTGAGTATGTTAGATCAAAATGAATCCGCACGAATTACGGAAGAATTAAAGAATTATTGGAAGCTTTTAAAGACTTTTAAAGAAGCATCCGTTTTCGGTGCAGCCAAAAATGCTTTTGATATTGCAAAAGCAATTGTACAAGATGAACAATTACAAATTCCTGCATCTGTATTATTAGAAGGTGAATATGGTTTATCTAATGTTTGTCTAGGTGTGCCTATAACAATAGGCAAGAGAGGGATTGCTAAAAT
>JBGOUS010000182.1:0-2946 GCA_041477675.1 Nitrosopumilaceae archaeon | reverse complement strand
ATATTCGTACAAAGAGAAGAATTCTCATCGCTAAAAAAGGATTGAAATTATTAAAACTAAAACGCCAAGCCTTAATCTTGGAATTTTTTAACACAAGTAAAACTTCGGCAGCACTAAGAAGCGGTTTACGAGTTGAACTGATAAAAGGTTATCAAAGTATTAGAATGGCCGAGATGCTTGCAGGAACAATGAGACTAGAAAACGAAGCCATGAAGATCCCACAGCTAAACAAGTTATTGATAAAACCAAAAAATGTAATGGGTGTTCGCATTCCAAAATTACAAGGTGGACACAGTGAAAAAATTCTTACAGAACATCTATTGGAACTTCCAACTTCGATCAATGAAGCAATAAAGGCATTCCAACAAGTTCACAAGATGGTACTAGATGTTGCAGAAAAAGAAACCACACTACGAAAACTCCTCTATGAGATTGAGAAAACAAAACGCAAATCCAACGCAATTGAAAATGTTTTCATCCCTCGTTTATTGGCAGCTGTGAAATTCATAATATTCAGACTTGATGAAATGGAACGTGACACATTCATTATGTTAAAGACTGTAAAGCGCAAGATGGGAGAAAGAGAACAAGAAAGCATCGCAAAAAAGGAGGAAGCAATTCTTGCGGAATAATTTTGCAAATCCACAACAAAGAAAATTTTACTTGATAACAAGGGCATTTAAGATCGGTAATATTCTTGCAACGATTGCAATTGCGCTGTATGCAGGTAAACATTTTCTAGGAGTATAATCATGTCAAACACACAAGAAAAATATGTTCATTCTCTAAAGCAAATCAAGGAAGCAGAAGAAAACGCACATATTGAAATAGAAAATCGTAAGAAAATTGTCGCAGAGGAAATTACGAATTTTCAAGATGATGTAGAAAAAACAACAGAGACAGCAAAAATACAAGCAGAAAAATCGGTAGAAACAAGTATTGAGCAGGCAAGAAAAAAAGCAACAATAGAAACAGAAAAGATTATTGAAGAAGCAAAGACAAGAGCAAAAACCATAACCTCAGAGGTCAATGCACAGACAGCCCAAGAAATAATTGATATTTTGTTAAAAGGAGTAGAATAGTGGTTCTAAAACCTGTACCCATGAAACGCGTGGCAGTGCTTGGCCTAAGAAAATACAGAGAAACCATCGTTTCTGTTCTACATGATCTAAGTGTTGTACAATTAGAACCGTTGTCAAAAGATGTAGCTTCAATGTTAAGAAATGAGCGTGATAATGATCTATACAGACAAGTTTCCGATCAACTTTTGCGAATTAAAGCACTAAAAACAGTACTTCCTCCCCTTCAAGTTACACATTGTGAGCGTTTTACATCAGTAGATGAACTAATTCAGAAGGCAAAATCAATTGATATTGATAATGAAGTTGTCTCCCTTGAAAGACAAAAGGAAAATCTACTTACTGAACTAAACGAAACTGAAAATAACACTAAACTTGTAGAAGAATATTCGTTTTTTCCTGAAGATCTAGGCGTTCTCCAGCTATCGTCGGCTCATTCTTATTTTGGTCGTGTAGAATCTGACAAATTTGCGGCTTTTCAAAAGGCACTAGATGCAAACAAACAGGATATTTTTCTCTACACAAAGGAGGAAAAAGAACTTACGCGTTTTGTACTTGTTGCATTTTCTAATTTTCCACCTCATGCACTTGCTACCGTAGTTCAATCACATGGAGTACACATAGAAGCAGTACCAAAACTTAGTGGTAAACCATCACAGATCATACAAAACCAAAAAAATATTCATAACCAACTTTCTCAGAAACTAAACCAGATAGATCAAAAATTAGCAGAAATTTCAAAGATATATTATACTACGATAGTATGCGTAGAAGAACAACTTGAAATAGAAAACAAAAAACTTGAGGTTGTTGACAACCTTGGAGTTTCTTCCGACGCATTTGCGTTGGAGGGATGGATACCAAAAATAAAGATTGACCAAGTTAAAGCTATTTTTGAGAAGCATTCCAAAGGAACAATTATTTATGAATTAGAAACAGATGAAAATCCCCCTACATTATTTGCAAATCCAAAAAGGTTTAAGATCTTTGAATCTTTCATAAGATTCTATTCCTTACCGTCGGGAAAAGAGTTTGATCCTACTTTGATTTTCGGTCTTCTCTTTCCGGTATTTTATGGACTGATGCTTGGAGACTTTGGTTATGGACTTGTAATACTTCTTGTTTGTAGATGGGTGATAAGACGTGTTGAAGGAGGAAAGCGTAATTTGAATATCATGCCAAAGCCATTAAGAAATTTTGCTAAGACAATATTGAAACCAAGACAGATGGTAAAGTTAGCAAAGGTAATGACCCCTGGCGCCATCATTGCCATGATTTTTGGATTCATATTCAACCTGTATTTTGGATTTCATCTCAATAGCTACCTCTTTAATTATCTGAATACCCTTGGTCTACTCCTTCCTACCAATGGCGCATTTCTAGATCCTCTTGAACCTTTTGGATTGCGCAAACTTTTGCTAATTAGCGGATATGTTGGTTTGGGAATGGTATCTTTGGGACTAATTCTTGGGATGCTAAATAGTTACAGAGAAGGGGAAAGACGACACATGATTGGAAAATTAGGCTGGCTAGTATTTGGTTGGGGAGTTGTTCTCATAGGGTTGGCACTTTTGCACCATCAGCACATCAACCCTCTTCGTCATGTGGAAGGGATCGGTTACTTTGGATTGATTTTAGGAGGAATTGGCCTAATGTTTTATGGTGAAGGTACCAGAGCAATTATGGAATTGCCATCGATAGTTAGTCACATACTTTCCTATACAAGGATTGTAGGAATACTACTAGCTTCAGTCATACTAGCTGATGTCATAGATTTTATTTTTATAAAGACTCTTCATCACACATTACCATACATCATTCTTGGAGTAATGATATTTTTCATCGGACACATATTCAATATTATCTT
>JBGOUS010000041.1:0-7510 GCA_041477675.1 Nitrosopumilaceae archaeon | reverse complement strand
TTTTCTAAAAAGGTTGTAAGGGTTTCCCCACATTTCTTCAATACAGAGTCAGAGATTCAAACTGTAGTTGATGCAATAAAAAGAGGCTAATTACCTTTCTTGCTCTTCAATTACCATCATAGTCAAGGTAGAGTAAACCTTGTCTATCTTTCTAATCTTATTTGTGATGATGTTTCTAAGATGATCCATATTATCTGATGAAATTTTGACTACAATGTCATAAACACCGTACACACCTTGTACTTCATATTGTACAGATTGTCCTTCTTTATCTAATATTTCTTTGATTTTTTTTATTATCTCAACATCAGAGCCTAGGTCAGAATTCAACAAGATGTATGTTGTTGGCATATGTTCATTTCAGTTTTACAATATTTAACCTTTGATTGAAATCATCAAATTGATTAATTACGCGTATTAAGTAAAATCTGATGCGCTTCATCGACCTGACTCTGAAAATTTCTCCTCAACTCCCAAGTTTTCCAGGATCACCACAACCTCAATTCATAACATGGGCAAAAAATAAAGTTGATGGATATAATTTGGAGCTTATTTTTCTAAGCTCTCACTCAGGAACTCACATGGATGCACCATTTCACTTTATAGATAAAGGCCTTAAGATAGATCAAATTCCACTTGAGAGATTTGTTTGTGATGCTATTTTATTTAGAATTAAGAAGAGATCAAATCAATTTATCACCAAAAATGATATTATCAAATTTGAAAAGAAACATGGTAAAATATTACATAAATCAACCATAATTTTTGCAACTGGCTGGTACAAGAATCTATCAAAAAAGGATTATTTTGAAAATAACCCAGGTTTATCGATTGATGCAGCAAAATATTTAGCAGCTAAACGGATCAATTTAGTTGGAATAGATTCACCAAGTATTGATTTGGGAAAAGATTCAAAATTTCCTGTACATCATATTTTATTAAGCAAAGATGTTTTGATTGTAGAAAATTTATGTAATTTGGAAAAAGTTTCTGAAGTGTACTTTAAATTAATTGTTTTACCATTAAAACTTGGAGGAGCTACAGGTTCGCCTGTACGCGCTATTGCAATTTAACAAACAAATTGAAATCTACTTTGTTTGTAATCTTTAGGTAGTTTTCCTATCATAGGAATCTTGTTTCCACAAAACTTGCAATTGTTGTGCTCATCCATATTCCAACCTTGAATATCATAACCATATCTTTTGACTACAATATTATTACATTGCGAACAGTAGGTATGCTCAAGAGGATGACCTGGAACATTTCCTAGATATACGTACGATAATCCCTCCTTTTTGGCAACTTCATAATGTTTCTCAAGGGTCTTTATCGGAGTTGACTCAAATTCCATCATTTTATAATCTGGATGGAATCGTAGGAAATGAATTGGCATTTCTGGACCAAATTCATCATAAATGAATTTGCATAGCTTGCTTGCATATTCTAGGCTATCTCCAACTTGTGGTACAACAAGATCTGTAATTTCTACATGGATCTTGGTTTTGTCTCTAATCTCAATAAGAGTGTCAAAGATTGGTTTTGGATCAGGGATGGCTACATATTTTCTAGTAAATTCTGGTTCAGCATTACCTTTGAAATCTACAGTGATGCAATCAAGAAATTCGCCCATCATCTTTACTGATTCTGGAGTATCATAACCGTTTGATACAAAGATATTGAACAGGCCTTTTTTATGTGCAGCTACCCCACAGTCACGCGCAAACTCGATGAATATTGAAGGTTCGTTGTAAGTATACGCGATCCCATCAGCTTTTAATTTTAGAGCTTGATTGGCTACATCTTCTGGCGTCATATCAACACCTTCTATTTTTCGTCTTTGACTAATGTCAAAGTTCTGGCAGTACCTGCAAAGCCAATTGCAACCTGTGGTTGCTATTGAAAATATACTTGTGCCTGGTCTATAATGAATAACCGGTTTTTTTTCTATCGGATCTACGTTACCCGAAATTACTTTACCATAAACATACAGCTGTAGTTTACCTGATTCATTTCCTCTGATGCCACAAAGACCTATCTGCCCTTTACCAATTTCACAATATCTTGCACATGCTGTGCATCGAACCCTATCGTTTGGTAATTTTTCATAAAGTATTGCTTCTTTGGTCGTCATGTATTTTACGTCGAAATATCATATAAGCTATGATACTGCAGGAAGCTGAACCTTATCTGGTTTCAATTTGCTAATCGCATTTAGTAAATCTTCTTGTGTTATCTTGATAGATTTGAGTGATTTTTCTTTGGTGTTTACAAATCGCTTTATCGCAGCAATTGCAGCTCTACTACATACTCCCTCAATTTCTGCTCCGCTAAATCCCTGAGTCTTTTCTACTAGTTGCAGGAAATCTACATCACTAGCTAAGGGTTTTTTCTTTGTGTGTATTTTGAAGATATTTTCTCGTCCTTTTATGTCAGGCAATGGCACTTCGATTATTCTATCAAATCTTCCTGGTCTGAGTAAGGCAGAATCTATTATATCAATTCTATTTGTTGCACCAATTACTACAACATTTTGTAGTTCTTCAAGACCGTCAATTTCTGTAAGTATTTGTGATACGATCCTTTCAGTAACATGTGAATCAGATGTACCAGAGCTTCTGCTTGGTGCAATTGCATCAATTTCATCTAAGAAAATAATGCATGGTGCGGCCTGTCGTGCCTTCCTGAAAATTTCTCTTACTCCCTTTTCAGATTCTCCTACCCATTTTGATAATAATTCGGGACCTTTTATGCTGATAAAATTAGATTCAGTCGTATTTGCTACTGCCTTTGCAATCAGTGTTTTTCCTGTACCAGGAGGACCATACAAGAGAATTCCTTTTGGTGATGAAACATCTGCATGTTCAAATGCTTCTTTATATTTTAATGGCCATTCAATAGCTTCCTGTAATTCTTCTTTAAGAGACTCTAGTCCTCCAACATCATCCCATGTGATATTTGGTATTTGGACTAGGACTTCTCTTAACGCTGATGGTCTAACCTCTTTTAACGCATCTCTAAAGTCCTCATCGTTGATTACAATTTTTTGCAAAATTTCTGAAGATATTTTTTCTTGTTCCAAATCTAATTCAGGTAAGATCCTTCGTAGTGACCTCATTGCAGCTTCTTTTGTGAGAATCTCCAAATCAGCACCAACAAATCCATGAGTTATTTTTGCAATTTGTTCCAAGTTGACTTTGTCGTTCAGTGGCATTCCACGTGTATGAATGTCTAAAATTTCTTTTCTTCCCTCTTCGTCGGGAATTCCAATCTCAATTTCTCTATCAAATCTCCCTGGTCTTCTTATTGCAGGATCAATTGAATCGGGTCTGTTTGTTGCTGCAATTACAACTACTTTGCCTCTGGATTTCATCCCATCCATCAAAGTAAGTAACTGTGATACGATCCTTTTTTCTACCTCACCTGTCACCTCTTCTCTTTTTGGTGCAATAGAATCGACTTCATCAATGAATATTATACTTGGAGCATTTTCTTCCGCTTGTTTGAATATGTCTCTTAATCGCTCTTCGCTTTCACCATAATATTTGCCCATGATTTCTGGACCACTAAGTGAGATAAAATGAGAGTTTGTTTCACCAGCAACTGCTTTTGCTAAAAGTGTTTTTCCTGTACCAGGAGGACCATACATTAGTACACCTTTTGGTGCTTCTACCCCAAGCTTTTCAAATAATTCAGGATGACGCATGGGAAGTTCGATCATTTCACGTATTTTTTGGACTTCATTCTTTAATCCTCCCAAATCATCATATGTGATTCTTGGTACGGACTGGTCTATCGCCTTAGTCATGCTGCCTAGTTTAAACTCAGTTTGGTCAGTTACTATAACTGGTTTTGAGGCAGGAGTGGTGCTTGTGATAATTAATTGAGTTTTCCCGCCTAATTGCGTAGTGACGATAAGCGTATCACCAGCTGTTAACACATGGCCATCATAATTTGCCTGCATATACTCTTGTAATCCTTCTGCGCTTAATTTTTCAATTGGAGATACCACTATTGATTGTGCTTCTCTAGCATCAACTTTTTTTATAGAAATTTTTTCTCCTATACCTGAACCTATATTGTGTCGTGTTAGACCATCAATTTTGATTATTCCACTACCATAATCTACAGGGGTCCCTGGCCATAACTTTACGTGGCTTTTTCTATTACCTACAATTTCTAATATTTGGCCAGTTTCCCATTCATTTTCTTCAATAATTTTTGGGTCTACTACTGCAATGCCTTTGCCTACAAGTCTTTGGGAAACTTCACTAATTTTTAAAATAATTTCTTTCATTATCTAATCACCATAAAAAAGAGAGGTTTATTCAACCTCCACTGTTCTGCCTTTTGGTTTGTCTTCTTCCTTTAGTTTGAAACTTACTTCAAGAATTCCATTAGCATAAATTGCCTTTACAGAATCTTCGTCTACCTTGTGTCTTATTGGTACTTTGGCATGATATTTTTTCTGATCATGCTCTGCATCAAGATTTACAGTACGACCTTCAACTACAATCTTGATGTCTTTTTTTTCAACACCAGGCATTTCAGCAACAAGTTTCAGAACTTTTTCTTTGTCGTCAACAAGAACATCAACAAAAGGTTCCCTTACATCAGATGTTGGAAGCATATTTGGTTTTACGTTTCCAAATTCTTTAACTACTGGTTTTCCATCTGACCCCATGGTCATTGTATAACCATAGTAATAGGGACCAAATGTCTGGAGGTTGCTTGGTTCTTTTGGATCATCAAAGATGTCTTCAATGTCGATAAACTGTCTAGACATTCTTCTCCACAGGTTGTCAAATTCATCTGTTATGAACATGTAATATTCTCCTATAGGTTGTAATGTACATGACATTATATAAATTTTATCTTACTAAATGATATATAATTACATAAGACTATTATATATGACAGTATTTATAGTTCATTATGAGAGCTGTAAACGTCTCCGTGCCAGATGCAGTAAGGGAAATCATCACTAGAAACCGTTCGGTTTATGATTGTGTAAAGATGGATTTAATTAATTATACAGCGCTTGCAGTAAAATTACAAAAGGATGTTGAAGCTCAGATCGGTGGACCTGTAAATCTGAATACAATAGTTGTTGCGATCAAAAGGTATGCAGATTCATTTGATGAAAAAGATGAGGTTCAAAACGAATCAGTCTTAAAAAATGCCAGACTTTCATTAACAGATGGAATCGCCGATGTAAGATTTTCCACAAATGATTTTGAGGTTGGAGATGCTGCAGATTTAATGAATAAATTCATGGAGATTGATCCTGATTACGAGTTTTTTAGACTAACAGATTCCTTTAGAGTGTTAACTGAAGATATTGATGATGTAAGAAAATTATTAGCATCCTTTCCAAATCAGAAAAACTTTTTCCAAACTGGATTAGCAAAAATCAGCATACGTATTTCAGATACGCAAAAAAGGTCAGACATAGTTTCATACGTATCTGAGATTCTACATGATAATGGAATAGAACTTGTTAATGCATATTTTGGCCAAGAAGACATAATTCTAGTTTTGCATGAAGAAGACGCTGCAAGAGCCTATAAAATTTTACGTTCAGAAATTTCTAAATAATAAATTAAATTTTTAATAAAAATTACTACACGCCTAGTGTTTCAGGTTTAGAGATTTCAAGAAATACCTTATCTCCAACAGAAAGGCCAAGTTCCTTGTATTCATGCATATCTAGCTTGATTGAGGTGATACCTCCTGCTTGGCCTAAAACACCGCCTGACATCATTTTATTGAGACCTTTAATCATGTCATCCATGTTTGAAAAGCCCATTACGTTTGAGCCAAATGGTGACATGGGTTGACTTTGTTCTCTAAAGTCTTTAGGAGTAGATAGTGAAACTACCACGTATGGTGCTCCGTCTGGCGAAGCATCTATACGTACAACTACATATTCCTTCTTCATAACGTAATGTGGTTTTTTATGATATTTTACTGTTCTCTTTGTAAAATTACTGTTCTAGAATTTTAGTTGTACAGCTTAGTAAAATGGTCTTATTTCTTTATCCGATAGGATATAACCTCTAAATTACAGTCTGAAGGTAAATGTCACAAAATAAGAAACGAGTTTTGATTCTCGGAGGAGGATTTGCTGCAATGGAGTGTGTACGAAAACTAGAATCTTATTTTATAAATGATCCTGGGATTGATATAACTTTGGTAAGTGAGGACAATTTTTTTCTTTTTACTCCCATGTTGCCACAAGTAGCTTCTGGAATGATTGAAACAAGACATATAATCATACCAATTAGAACTCTTTTTGTTAAAACTACGTTTTATGAAAGTAAAATAAAAAACATTGATCCATATGGAAAGATCGTAACTTTGGAAGGAACCAATGAAAAGAGAGGAATTTCTTTACATTATGATTTTCTTGTACTAGCACTTGGTAGCCAAACTAACTTTTTTGGAATTGAAAGAATGGAAGAAAGAGCGTATTCCATGAAGACATTAAACGATGCTGTAGTTTTGCGAAATAGGGTGATAGACATGTTAGAACAAGCAGAAAATGAGAATGATCCGATTCTAAAGAAGAGTCTGCTTACCTTTGTAATTGTGGGAGCTGGTTTTGCGGGAATAGAAACAGCTGGTGAATTGATGGATCTTTTACTGGACGCAAGAAAATACTACCCACACATAAACAGAGAAGACATCAGAGTGATTATTTTAGAAGCTCTTTCTTTTATCTTGCCTGGATTCAATGAAAGTCTTGCAAGCTTTGCATTAAAAAAATTGAAACATAGGGGAATGGAGATATTGTTGAACACAAAACTTGCAAGCTTCTCAGGCAGTGAAGTAATAATAGAGGATGTGGGTGAGCCGACAAGAAATCCAATGAATCAACAAAAAATTAGTTCTATTCAGACAAGAACTTTGATCTGGACTGCAGGTGTAACTCCGGTTGACACAATTAAAAATTCGGTTTTTAAGACAAACCGGGGAGGTGTGGTTGTAAATGAGTTTTTAGAAGTTCCAGACTTTGTTGGAGTTTTTGCAATAGGGGACTGTTCATATTTAATAAATCCACAAACTCAGAAACCTTACCCACCTACTGCACAAAACGCAGAAGCACAAGCACAAGTCGCTGCATATAATTTGAAATCTTTGATAAAAAATGAAGAGAAAAAGAAATTCGAATATTCATCAAAGGGTCAGATGGCCATAATAGGAAAAAGAACCGGGATTGCTACGATCTTTGGTGTTAATCTGTATGGGTTTGTAGCATGGTGGATTTGGAGAAGTATCTATCTTTCAAAAATTCCAAAATTGGATAAGCGCATAAGAATTCTGCTTGATTGGACTGTTGATTTGTTTTTTGATCGTGACATAGCTAGGCTCAAAGTGTTGCGTCATGAAGCTCCAAAAGAATACAAAGAGCTTGATGAGGTCGATGATGTTTGGTAAAAAGAGAATCACTTATGAAGAGTTTGTAATTTTTTTAAATTTTTTCTTTTAATTAAAATTCCTACAGCTGCAC
>JBGOUS010000050.1:0-6765 GCA_041477675.1 Nitrosopumilaceae archaeon | reverse complement strand
TAAGACCTGGTCAGGAGATTAATGAAATAAAAAATCTTCTTTTGGATGCTTATAATACAATACCTTAGTATAAAATATCAAACGTTGAAAACTCGCCTTTGTATTTTTCATTGATTATTTGCACATCTTCAACCATCGCATTTGTAGGTCCCCTGTGACTCCATTCTACAACTTCGTTAACATCTACATCTTGGCCTTCTAGTATTGCCTCAACTCTACCATCCTTGAGGTTTCGTACCCAACCTGTAACATTTTTTTTTTCTGCTCTGGTTTTAGTAGTTTGTCTGAAAAAAACCCCCTGAACTTTACCTTTCACAAAAATATGCACTCGTTGGTTTACCATATTAAGAGTTCTTGTTTTAGGATTAATTAGTTTTGAGTGTCGAAATATTTTAAGATGAACTGGTGTCTGGTCTCTCTTTAATTCTTGCACGCCCAGTCTTCCTAGCTGCAATGCTACCAACTTTTCTTCCAGGAGGTGCATTTCTTGAAACAGTTGAGCTTTTGCCTACATGCTGATGTCTGCCACCACCATGTGGGTGTACATATGCGGCTTGTGCAACACCTCTAACAATTGGATATTTCTGTCCTTTGGATCGTTTTCTACGCCATGCATTCCCTGCTCGCATAAATGGTCTATCACCTGCGCCTCCACCTGCAAGAGTTCCAATCATTGCTCTGTTCTGTGGATTTAGTTTAGTAAATTTTCCCGATGGTAGTTTTATTGTAACACCTTCTGAACTGTGCGAAAAAACGGTCGCGGACGTACCGGCTGACTTTACAATTGTTCCGCCATCACCAAAGTGTTTTTCGATATTACTGACAATTGTTCCGTCAGGAATATTTTGAACACTAATTACATTTCCTGGTAAAATTCCAGATTTTAATCCAAACTGAATCTTTGATCCTACTTTTGTACCAAGAATTGCAGGAATATATGAAGATGAGCCATCATCAAATCTAACTTTAGCAAGAGGTGCATCACGTCCTCTTTCATGAACTAGATCTACGACTTGGCCTTCTCGTTGTTCGGAAAGTCCAAATCTTGGGTATTTTGCAGGCAATAACTTACCAGTAGTAGCTGCACGAAATTGCATTCCACCTCTGCCACGTCTTCTAACTAGAGGTCTTTTTCCCATTGTAGAAAATGTTGCTCTCTCTTGTGGATTTTAAGCTTTGGATTTTGTATGTAATAGATAAAAGACGACAAAGGTATAAAAATTAGTTTAGGACTGTTTAATTTGTGAGTCAGAATGCACTTTCCCTTAAAGTACTTGAGGCATATACTCGCGATGTTGGTAGAGGAGTAGCTCGAATTGATTATGATTCTATGGATTCACTAAGTGCTTCAACTGGTGATGTTATTGAAATTAAAGGTAAGCGTAGAACTGTTGCAAAGTGTTTACCACTTTATCCTTCTGATGAAGGAAAGGGAATAATTCGAGTTGATGGGCTAGTAAGAAATAACGCAGGAATAGCTATTGGTGATACTGTCGCAGTTCGAAAAATAAAAGCAGTTGCGGCAGAAAAAGTAGTTGTTGCTCCATTGGAAGCAATTCCACCTATAGACGAAAGATATCTTGCTGATGCTTTAGAAAGTGTTCCTTTGATTAAAGGAGATAATGTCATGGTCCCATATTTTGGTGGGAGATTAACTTTTCAAGTAATAGGAGTCACTCCAGCAGCAGATGCTGTACTTGTAACCCAAAAGACAGTATTTCACATTGCAGAAAAAGGCGAAACGCTGCGAGGAGTTCCACAAGTTACTTACGAAGACATTGGTGGATTAACAGATGAAATTAAAAAAGTTAGAGAAATGATCGAACTTCCTCTAAGACATCCAGAAATTTTTGAAAAATTAGGAATTGAAGCTCCAAAAGGAGTATTGCTTTACGGTCCACCAGGTACAGGTAAGACTTTGCTAGCAAAAGCAGTTGCAAATGAAAGCAATGCTCATTTTATCAGTATTTCGGGGCCTGAAATTATGAGTAAGTTCTATGGAGAAAGTGAAGCAAGGTTAAGAGAGATTTTTAAAGAGGCAAAGGAAAAATCTCCTTCTATAATTTTCATTGATGAAATTGATTCCATAGCTCCAAAAAGAGAAGAGGTAACAGGAGAAGTGGAGAGAAGAGTTGTTTCTCAATTGCTTTCACTGATGGATGGATTGGAAGCAAGAGGTAAAGTAATTGTCATATCTGCAACAAATAGACCCAATGCAATAGATCCAGCTCTTAGACGACCTGGAAGATTTGACAGAGAAATTGAGATTAAAGTGCCTGATAAGAAGGGCAGAAAGGACATTCTCATGATACACACAAGAAACATGCCTTTAAGCGATGATGTAAACTTGGAAAAAATTGCAGCAATAAGTCACGGCTATGTTGGTGCAGACTTGGAATATCTTTGCAAAGAGGCTGCAATGAAGTGTCTAAGAAGACTCTTGCCAGAACTAAATCTTGAAGACGAAAAGCTTCCGCCAGAAACCCTTGACAAACTTATTGTAAATGGGGAAGACTATCAGCATGCATTGAGGGAGGTTACACCATCTGGAATGCGTGAAGTTTTCATTGAAAATCCTGATGTAAAATGGGATGAAGTAGGTGGATTAGAAAATGTAAAAAGAGAACTCCAAGAAGCAGTAGAATGGCCAATGAAGTATCCCACATTATACTCTAAACTAGGCCATAGGATGCCACGGGGAATTTTACTTCATGGACCAAGTGGTACTGGGAAAACCCTTTTAGCTAAAGCTGTGGCAACAGAAAGTGAAGCTAATTTTATTTCAGTAAGAGGTCCTGAATTGCTTTCAAAGTGGGTCGGAGAATCCGAACGCGGTATAAGAGAGATATTCAGAAGAGCAAGACAGGCTTCCCCATGTGTCATTTTCTTTGATGAGATTGATTCCATAGCTCCAATTAGAGGAGTCGGCGGAGAAACTGCAGTAACTGAAAGAGTTGTAAGTCAATTGCTAACTGAACTTGACGGCATAGAAAGTTTGCATGGAGTGGTGGTACTTGCTGCAACAAATAGAGCAGATATGATCGATACTGCACTTTTAAGACCTGGAAGATTTGATAAAATAATACTTGTACCAATGCCAGACAAGGAAGGTAGGAGGAAGATTCTAGAGATAAGTACAAAAGAGATTCCTATAGACAAGGAACAAAAAAGTGAGAGCGGCAAAAATCCAGATTATGTAGATATAGAAAAAATAGCTGAAACAACTGATGGTTTAAGCGGAGCAGATGTTGCATCAATTGCAAATACAGCAGTGTCTCTTGTCATACATGAATTCCTTGACAAATATCCAGATCAGAAAGAAGCTGAGAAACAGGCAACCACAGCAAGAGTAACTATGAGGCATTTTGAAGAGGCAGTAAGAAAAGTAAGGACACAAAAAGAGCTCAAGATAGGCGAAAAGGTAGCAGTGCCTTACTACAGGTAATTTTAATAAAATAACTGATCTATTCTAGTCAAATGTCAAATTATACCGGATATAGAGGAAAATCTCTTTCTTTTTTGCAAAACAATAACCTTCAGTTAGGCGATATTGTAAGAATGTCTATGGATGTAGATTATTCTGGCATGATAATGCCACGCTATGAATACAGTGATGATGAACACATTGTTTTGAAGCTTAAAAGTGGATACAACATAGGTCTTGAGGTAGATAAAATAAAAAAAGTTGAAATCGAATCCACGACGAAGTTAAAAAAAGAAATCATACAACAACCACAGACAAATCCAAACTTGCCAAAATTACTACTTGTTTCTACTGGAGGCACCATTGCAAGTAAAGTAGATTACAGAACAGGTGGAGTCACACCTGCACTTACTGCAGCTGAGCTTAATTCTACTGTTCCAGAACTTGCAGAAGTAGCAAATATAGATACTGAAGTTCTTTTTTCAGAGTATTCTGAGAATCTACTTCCAGAGCACTGGAAAAAAATAGATGAAAAAATAAACAGTTATGTGAAATCAGAATACAAAGGAATTATCGTAGCTCACGGAACTGATACAATGCAATATACTGCAGCTGCACTCTCATTTGCTTTAGTAAATATTCCAATACCTATTGCGTTGGTAGGTTCACAGAGATCTTCTGACAGACCATCTTCTGATGCAGCATTAAATCTCATTTTAGCTGCAAAATTTCTTGTAGAATGTGATACCACTGGAATTTATGTAGTAATGCATAACACTACAAGTGATGACGAGGTTGCTTGTCATTGGGGAACTCGAGTACGGAAAAATCACACGAGTAAGCGCGATGCTTTTCAAACAATTGGAGGATCACCAGCATTTATAGTAAAAAATGACAAAATTATTAAAAATCAACAATTCAATTTTGTAAGAAAAAGAGAGTATGTACCAAAGATTAATTTTGATACTCGTGTAGCATTGGTGAAATATTATCCAGGTTTAGATTCAAACATAATAAATTACATCCTAGAAGCTGGATACAAAGCAATAATCTTTGAAGGAACTGGTTTGGGTCATATTGGAAAGACGATGTATAACAGTGTAGCAAAAGCCAAAAAGAATGGGTTGTTTATGGGTATGACTTCTCAGTGCATAGATGGCATGGTACGTATGACAGTTTATGAGAGCGGTCGAGATCTTCTAAATATTGGTATAATCCCTCTTGCAAACATGATTCCAGAAACTGCACTGGTAAAAGCTATGTGGGCACTTGGAAATTCAAAGAATGTCCAAGAAATGGAAGTATTGATGAAAGAAAATATTGCGTTAGAATTTTCAGACTAAGCTTAAAAAGCGCGATAATTGATAGATGAGAAGTGTCAGAGTTTCAAATAGACAAAATTGGGTTAAAAGTAGGATTAGAGATACACCAACAACTAGCAACTAAAAAGAAATTGTTTTGTAGTTGCCCTACAATTGAATCAGAAAAATACCCGATAAAGTTTTTTCGCAAGTTACGAGTGGCAAAAAGTGAGCTTGGGGAATATGACTCTACTGCAATTTTTGAAAGTAGTAAATCAAAAACAATTGCGTATTATGCAAATCCTGAAAGTAGTTGCCTTGTAGAACAGGATGAAGAACCTCCTCACGAAGTCAACAAAGATGCAAAAGATATTGTTCTAGTAATTGCATCTGCCTTAAAATCAACTATTTTTAATGAGATTCATGTAATGAGAAAACTTGTCATAGATGGATCGAATACATCAGGATTTCAACGAACCATGCTTGTTTCACAAGGTGGTTATCTTGAAGTTGATGGAAAAAGAGTAGGAGTTCAAAGTATAAGTCTAGAAGAAGATGCTGCCAAGATTCTTGGAGAGACAGCAGATACTAAAGAATACGCATTGGATAGATTGGGCATTCCACTAATAGAAATTGCTTTAGAACCTGTTTCTGAAAAACCAGACGAAATAAAAAAAATAGCACTCACCCTTGGAAGACTCTTACGCGCAACAAAAAAAGTAGAACGTGGTTTAGGAACAATAAGACAAGATGTTAATGTTTCAATTCAGGGAGGCAATGTGATTGAGATAAAAGGAGTTCAAAAGCTTGATCAGCTTGAAAAAATCATAGAGTATGAAGCAAAAAGACAGCACGGTTTGAGTATAATAGCTGCAAAATTAAAGAACCTAGGAATAGATAGAATAGCTAAAGAAAGAGATGTAAAGAACGTTACAGATATTTTCAAAGACTGCAAGTCAAAAGTGATAAAAAAAGCATTGGAGGATGGAAATATTGTAAAAGCAATCAGAATAAAAAATTTTTTAGGCATGTTTGGTTTTGAACCATACCAAGGCATACGGTTAGGAAAACAGATTGGTGAACTTGTTAGGTTTTTTGGATTAGGAGGCGTATTTCATTCTGATGAACTTCCAAATTATGGAATAGAAGAAATTGAGATAAATGAGATTAGAAAAACATTAGAACTTGAACAAAATGATGCGTTTTTAATTTTAGCTGGTGATACTAAAAAAGTAGAACCTGCCATTGAGTCCATCATTAAACGAATAGAAGATGCAAAAGTTGGAGTTCCTGCAGAAACAAGAGCGGCTACAATGGAAGGCGAAACAGTGTATCTTAGACCTCGACCTGGAGCATCAAGGATGTATCCAGAGACGGATATTCAACCAATTATTGTAACTAAAGCAGAATTAACAGATACACAAAAAATGATACCAAAGTCATGGGAGGAAACAATATCAGATTTACAGAAGATGCATAATCTAAACCAGCAACTTGCCGTCCAAGTATTTGATTCCAGTTATTCTGATTTGTTTGAGGTGATTTGTCAAGATAAAAGAATCTCGCCAAACTTTGTTGCTTCAGTTCTCTGTGGCACTATAACAAGTCTAGAAAGACAGGGATTAGAGGCAAAATTATTAAAACCTAGTGAGATTTTGCAAACATTTAAGCTTCTTGCTGATGGTGAAATTGCCAAAGAATCAGTAGAGATGATTTTTTCTAGTGTAATGTCTGGAAAAACACATTCTATTGAGGAGGCCATCAAAAACGCTTCCATTAGTAAGGTAAATTCTACAGAACTAGAAAAGATATTAGATGATCTAGTAAAAGCAAACATGGATATTATTTACGAACAGAGAGAGAGATCGATTGGTCCATTAATGGGTATTGCAATGAGAACTATGCGTGGAAAAATAGATGGTCAAAAAATAAATCAGATTTTAGAGAGAAAAATCAAAGAAAGACTGAATTAAAAATTAGCTAATTTTTAATTCAGTCTTTCTTTGATTTTTCTCTCTAAAATCTGATTTATTTTTTGAC
>JBGOUS010000061.1:0-5841 GCA_041477675.1 Nitrosopumilaceae archaeon | reverse complement strand
TTCTTTGTGATGTGGCCTTTTGAATATACGCTTTTCTTGCATCGCTGCTGCTTCCTCCATTTTGAAGGACTTGGTATTTCGATGCCAACCCATCATTGTGTTTTTGTTCCGTAAAATTAAACTGTCCCCAGAAAACATTCTGAAGGGTTTCATTTATCTGAGTGACAAAGGTAGCATATGCGTTTCTTGGAGTAAATGGATCAAATTGTACCAGAAAGCTCTGCAGGTCCCTTTGTAGATCAAAGTTTGCAAGAGCCCGCTGCTCATCAAGAAACTTTTTCTGTGCTTCAATATCCTTTAGTTTTTGTTCCTGCACCTCCTGCTTTTTTTTCGCAAGTTCAATGTTTTTTAGAATTTTAGAAGCAACAGGATCTTTGTTTATTTTATCACCGGTTACAGTCTTGAAACTTTGTGATATAACAGGAATCCCTTTTACAAAAAAGGATGTCTTTGCAAGACCCACACCATATCCATCTTTTTGAGCCTTTATTGTTACTATGTACTGGTTTGGAGAAACGGAGCTGGAATACTGGTATCTAAATTTTCCATCAGAATCAGTTGCCAGTTTTTGTGTGCCAGTAGATGTATTGATACTTACTGTAGCATTTGCAATTGGCTTGCTTGCCTGGTCTGTAACCGTTCCAACAATTACTGGAATCTCGCTTGTGTCAAGTGTAAATTTTTCAGGCTTTGCTGAAACGACAAGATTGCCCATCGGTATTGCCGACGCTGCGTGAAACAGCAGTACAAATGAAAATAGGCAGGCTACGAGATGTATCGTTTTCATTTTTGTTTGGTTTCTAATTTTGAATCTTAAGGCACCAGAATCAACCATTTTGATCTTTTAGGGTATAAAATTTAGAGCAAGTTAAAGAGAGACAGTTTTTTAAAATAAAAGGATTGTTAAATAAAAAGGAAGAATCTATTTGCTCTCAAAATGTTTTCTAAGACCCGTTGTTTAGAATCAACTGGTCTAGTAGGAATATACCACCATCATGGGATTTTTTGACCCACTTTTATAGAAAATTAAGAAGATGTTGGTTGAATTCAGAGGTATTTTCAAAATTACTCATGTGTGCTGCATCCTTGATAACATGAAATTCAGAATTTGAAATCTTTTCGTGCATCAACTGCGATAATTTTGGAGGAGTAACATTATCATTTTCTCCAACTAGGATCAAAGTAGGAATTGTTATCTTGGAAAGAGAGTCTGTTGTGTCTGTTCTTCCCGCTAGTGCAAGTAAAGTTCCACAAACACCAAGGGCTGAATTCGATAAAATCATATTTTTAATAATTTCAATAGCTGAAATCTTGGCTGAAAGACTTTGGGGGGCAAAAATTGCTTTCACAAATCCCTCGGCAAAAACTTGCAGTCCATCATTTTTTATCATTTTAATAGACGCTGCTCGTTTTAATTTAACCTCATTTGAATCGGCTATTGATGACGTGTCACACAGAACCAGTGCTTTGAATCGCTCTGGGTTTCTTTCAACTGCCCTCAGGGAAATGTATCCACCCATAGATAGACCGCAAACAATTGTTTTTTCTATTTTAAGATGATCTAGCAGTCCTATAAGATCATCAACGAATAATTCCAGAGTGTATTGCCCGTCTCCCACTTCACTTTTTCCATGACCGCGTAAATCATATGCAATAACACGATGATCTTTTTCCAATAATTCAATTTGTGGCTTCCACATTTCATTATTGAATGGAAATCCGTGAATCAGAGTTATTGTGTTTTTAGAATTTTTATCACCGGTATCCGTGTAATAGATTTGAGTTCCATCCTTGGTCTTGATGGTTGTCAATGGTGATCTTCATCTTTCTGATAATAGTTAAGGTTATTGCTCTTTCATTTAAGCTCGTCAGGTTTTTGTTTACGTGAAATTCTTTTTCTATTTTTTAAACAATTATGATAAGCTCTAATGATCCTTTAGATAATTATTTTTTATTCCCTATTGCAGTAAGAAGCATGGTACTTTTGTCTTTTGCATGTGGAGAAAAAAAGCTTGTAACAGAATCATCATAAAATGTTAGACCTGTTGCTCCAAGTTTTAGTGCGTATGAAGCAAGATAAAATCTTCCCATGATGATGCTTGCCTCAAGCTGAGCTGCTCTGTATCCTCTGTTGCCAAATCTTTTCAGCACTGCATTTAGATCACTCATTAAAAATATAGATACGCTGGAATCTGCTGGCAGGTCTTGGTCTAGTCCAAGGTTTCCTGCAACATGCCTAAATTCTCCTACTCTAAGCAGTTGCAAGCCATTTTGATCTCTGTTGTAAACATAAGAGCCTGGCTCGAAGCCATCAACTTCATTTATTATCATATACAAATCAATAAGCGAACTTCCGTACGGTTCAAGAAAATCAGCTTCAATGCCCTGTGTTGAATGATAAATTATTGTAGATAATTCGCTAAATGATATTGATTGGCGTGAAAACACTCTGGTAGATCCTCTTTTGATTATTACATTTTCTAATGGATTTTTTAGATGATCCTCTTCCAAAGGAAGTAGCGGAATAATATTTTCAGCTTTTGGTACTGTAATCTTTGTAGTCTTGCTTTGCCAGTCTTGTACTTCACTGATCTTTTTTAATGATGAAGCTTCATGTATCTCAATTATTTCTGGATAATCTACATCATGGTTTGATATCGGTTCTATTTGTAATTGGAATACATCTGGCATCTGATCTGAAACGCTGTCTGTAAATCCTACAGGAACAAGTGCAAGCGATACTTCTTTTTCCTTTTTTAAACCCAAAAGGGAATTTACTGAATCGTCAACGAATCCTGTTACTACTTTTGATGACAATCCATGGGCAGAACTGATGGCAAGGGTGTTTGCTATGATGGTGCCACAGTCCCAAAATGCATGCCTATATTCCCGTGCTTGATACTTGACAGTATTTCTTGAAAAGATATCAGTGTAAACCAAGATGAGAGGAGCATGTTTTATGGAAGTATCATAACCACTTGCACGAACCAAAACATCACGATAATCACCAAATCGCAATAAACTGAGTTTCATTTGCTTTGGGTCAAAGTGATATACACCTGCATCCAGACCTGTAATGGTTTTGCATACTACATAGATTTCAATATGGTACAATGCCCCAGTGCATGATGCTGCGCGAAACTCAAACTCGCCTATTCTTGGAAATTTTATTGTCCTTGTTATGCCTCCAGAAAAGTAGAGAATACTTGCAAGAGTACTGACGTCAGGTACTTGGCTACTGTCTGGTTTGATGTATGTTGAAATTGCTTTCATTGCTGGAAAATTTGTTGGCGATTTTAGTTTAGGTAAGGCAATTGTGAAAAGATCTTTATAGATTTTGTATGGTACTGGTCTGTGCGCGGAATCATAATAATGAGGCCTACGAAGCATCATCCCATTTGGGTGCTTTGTCCCGTTATGATAATACCAAGCAGCTTCTGTATCGTAATTTTCCAA
Organism: Nitrosopumilaceae archaeon; assembly: GCA_041477675.1. Lineage (GTDB taxonomy): Archaea > Thermoproteota > Nitrososphaeria > Nitrososphaerales > Nitrosopumilaceae > UBA8516. The sequence continues at coordinate 2,385 of JBGOUS010000061.1, read as the reverse complement.
GCATACTTCTTTTTTGTTATCCTATTGTAAAAGTATCTTTGTAATCAGGTTGCAGGACCTCGAAACTTTGCCAAATTGCAAAATTTCTTTTGAAGTTAACAATTTAAAAAAGGATGAGTTATACCGTAACTAGGATCTGGGATTTTATAAACCTGGATCTAGCTGCGAATAAATGACAATAGATCGGCGTTGACTTGGTCCTTGTGGGTTGAGCACATTCCGTGAGGTGCGCCTTTGTAAACCTCCAGCTGTGCGTTTTTAATCATCTTTGAGGAAAGCATGGCAGAAGCGCCGATCGGGACGATCTGGTCGTCGTCGCCATGAAGAATCAACGTGGGCACATCGAATTTCTTGAGATCCTCCGTGAAGTCAGTCTCGGAGAAGGCTTTGATACAGTCAAGGACTCCTTTGAAACCAGCCTGCATGCCTTGGAACCAGAATGAGTCCCGAAGGCCTTGAGAAACCTTGGAGCCTGGCCTGTTGGTTCCGTAGAACGACGCGCTGAGATCCTTGAAAAACTGTGAACGGTCAGCAAGTACACTTGCCCGAATATTGTCGAACACCTCGATCGGTAAACCATTTGGATTGGTCGTAGTCTTGAGCATTAGCGGAGTCACAGAGCCGATCAGCACGGCCTTTGCGACACGTTTTGTGCCTTGGCTGCCAATATAGCGGGCGACTTCGCCACCGCCTGTAGAGTGACCAACATGAATGGCATTCTTTAGATCGAGGGTTTTGACTATGGCCGCGAGGTCATCTGCGTAGGTGTCCATATCGTTGCCATTCCAAGGTTGACTAGAGCGGCCATGGCCGCGACGGTCATGGGCGATGCAACGATATCCGCGAGAAGCCAGAAACACCATCTGGTCCTCCCAAGCATCTGCAGTCAATGGCCAACCGTGGCTGAAGATAACGGGCTGTCCCGTTCCCCAGTCCTTGTAGTAGATTTGGGTTCCATCCTTGGTCCTGATAGTTGTCAATGGTCATCTTCGTCCTTCTGATAATAATTAAGGTTATTGCTATTTCGTTTTAAAGATCGCCAGGTTTTTGTCTACGTGAAATTCTTTCCTTATTTTTTGCATCCAATAGTTTTATCAAAAGTTTTGCATCTACAGAAACATGTAGGAAAGATTTGACATGACATATCTAAGATAGTCCGTAGACTGGAATCGCAGCACCGCGAATTGCTTTTGATTTGTCAGAACAAAGAAACAATATCACATCTGCTAATTCCTCTAGACTTACCCACCTTGTGAAATCTGCAGTAGGCATTGCATTTCTGTTAACATCGGTATCTATGATGCTTGGCATGACGCAATTGATGTTGATGTTATATTCTTTGGTCTCTTCAGATATTGATTCTGTCAATCGTATCACACCAGCCTTTGATGCAGAATATGCAGCATCATTTCCGCCAGATTTTAATCCAGGTCGTGCAGCTACGTGGAGTATCTTTCCATATCTTGCAGATTTCATGGCAGGCAAAACCTTTTTACTAATTAAAAATGCAGATTTTAAATTCATGTTTATCATCTTGTCCCAGTCAGCAGTGTCAAGCTGTGATACATCTTTGCCTGCAATGTATCCGCCAACGACGTTGGCAAGAACATCTATGCGGCCAAATTTTTTTAAGACATTTGAAATTAGATTTTCAATCTCAGCTTCATTTGTTAAATCAGTTTTTAACCTAGTTAGTTTATTTGCCTCAGATTTCTCTTCTGCGTTAATATGCAGAGCCGCGCCTATTACTGTAGCATTTGATGAAAGAAAGGCCTTAACCAGGCCACCACCTAGAGCACCACTCGCACCGGTAACTAGTACTATTTTATTTGTAAAATCAAATGTCATACCAAGGCTCAGAGTAATTTTAGAATCTTCTGTGATAATTTGATTGTGATTTCTCGCTTTTTCCAACATTTGCCAAGAAATCTCAAATTTTGATGAATCTCCGGCATTATGCAATAGGCAGACTTGCACTCTTACATGTAACGTGCATCAATCATAAAGAATGCCTAGTCCTAAAGGGTTGTAATAAACCATGCAGGTAACCGCCAAGAATATCACCTAAAACTGTGCATATTACGTGAAGTGAAAGTACGTGGAATTTCTGCAATTACATTAAAGGTTAAAAATATGCAGTCATCGTGCAATTTCTATTCTAGAATACCTGGCTTTAGATTAGCATTTGGGGGTCCATCTGATCATTTTACCACATACGAAGCCGGCGATCAAAGTAAAATCTTTCTTAATTTGGAATTGGTAAATAATGATACAACAAGTGATTTTGGAAGGATTATTTTTCATACTGGTGACGTAGACAAGCTGTACTCTTATTTGAAAAATGATGCTCACATTTCAAAATTAATCTACTTGGAAACCAAACCA
>JBGOUS010000060.1:0-5875 GCA_041477675.1 Nitrosopumilaceae archaeon | reverse complement strand
TTTGATTTAATGTAAGAAAATGAAGAATTGAATCTAATGGTGTGATATCCAAAGTTAGTTTTGGGAAATTTGATGCTTTTTGGAAAACCGGATAGCGTGTTTTTGGTTCCTGATTTAATGGACGTCTTTGTAGTGTCTCTGAGAGAAGTGTGCCACAAAATGGGCATGGTTCTATGGTATCAAGTAAGAGAGTCTCTTCTACCTCTTTGAGTATACCATTGCAGTTTCCGCAATAGTACTGTAGTATTGATTTTGCCAACCCATTTTGATCAGTATTTTTGGTTTAATAGAGAAGGTAATTTTGTCATACCCTAATGCGATCAAATCAAAATTAGTTATTGTGAACCAGGTCCTGTAAGACTTGGCTACAAACTCCTTTCCAATTTTTTATTTCCATTTTTGATTTTTGCGCCACTTTAGTTTTTGTAGCCGATACGTGTAATTTTTTAGAAATTCCTGTGTGACTTTCTTTCCATATTTTTTATGCATGAAAAGCATGAGATCATTCCAACTCAGGCTAGCCATGTGCTCTATGGTTTTTTTGTCAGGAGAGGGGGTTTTACGTTCCATTCCATAATGTCCAAACTCACTTCCTGTAAGTCTTTTGAATTGGTTTTAACTCACGACTATCTGTGTAATTGACTTTCATCCCCACTTTATCAAGAATGTATTTTCACAAATGAATCATCTGGTACTTTGAGATCCAAAAACGCTTCTGGATGAATAATTTTGGCCAGAATTTCAATCCCTGTAATAATCCTTGGACCAGGCTTGCTAAAATAAGAATTTGCATCTACAGCAAAGACTCTGCTGTTTTGTAAAGCTGGAATCAGTTTCCACTTGTTGTCACTTGCAAGTTTTGTATACTCTGCAAGGATTCTCTTAATGTCAAAACCACATGGCATGAGAATTATAATATCAGGATCAAACATGACGGCTTCTTCTAATTTCATTTTTCTTGAACGCTCACCTGTTTGACTGATACCGTTTATTCCTCCAGCAATCTCAACCATTTGTGGCACCCAATGACCTGCCGTAAATAGTGGATCTAACCATTCTATGCAAAGAACCTTGGGTCTTGATGTGATAGACTTGGTTTTTACAAAATCTATGCGTTTTTGTAATTTATCTATTAGGTTTTGAGCTTGCTCTGTTTTGCCAACATGTTTTGCCACCTCTAATATCCCTGTTAAAATATCGTCAAGGTTGTGTGGATCTAAAATTACAACCTCTGGCTTTGTATCCAGAATGGAAACTGCCTTGCTTACTTCTTTTGTAGCAGGAGAACAAACATCGCACAATCCTTGTGCAACAATAAGATCAGGACTGGCTTTCTTTAAGACCTGCTCGTCTAGAGTATAAATATCACTGTTACGCTGCATCATGCTTGTTATTTGATTGTCAATTTCTTTGCTGTTCATTTTAGTATGATCAAAGGATGATTTTATTACACGCGGTTTGCTTTTTGCTTCATCTGGGTAGTCGCATTCATGTGTTACGCATACTATCTTGTCCCCTACACCAAGCTCGTAAAGTATCTCTGTGGCGCTGGGAAGAAATGAAGCAATCCTTTGTGAAGTCATGGTTTGAATAATTAAGATAAATGCCTTTAAACTTGACTCTAAATCACAACCAATGCTATGGAAAATTTATTTTTTACCTTGGTTATTTCAAATTGTGTAAAAAATTTAGAAAGGATTGAAGGGATAGAATTTGATTAAAGAAAACATGTCTTCAGACGATTTGATGAAATCAGTTGTAATCATGATTCAAGAAGGAATAGGAGATACAATGCGTTTGTATTCCATTCTACTCACTCTACGAAAAGAAGAATCACTCTCAGTTTCTGACAAGGATTACCTTCAAGAACTCTTAGAAAAATAATTACGTATGTTTTATACGAATTTATTCTACGTAATCGTTAAATGGTTAATTTTTCATAAGTGACCATGTACTTGATGCGTGTATCTAGTATAATTATAACATCAGTGTTGTTTAGTCTCTGTGTAAGCTCGATAATATCTTACAGCATCCATTCTGCTTTTGCACTTGAAGTTGGCGCCGAAGTAAAAGCAAAGATTGATTCTGAAAATAAAACATCATCACAAGACAAAGCATCCATGGAAGACAAGGCAGATGTTTCCATGAAAACTGAATCTAATAACAAATCAATGATAAAGTCATCCTATCAGAAAATGACATTGGACTCTAAAAATTCTTTTGTAATTGATGCCAAGCAACATCTGTACAATCCTGGAGATAAGGTGCAACTGGAAGGATCGATATGGTCAAGCTTGATTTCTCAGATAGGAGGAGTTGATTCAGTGAAAATCCAAGTGGTTGACAACAAGGGCGCAATAGTTTACGATGATGATGTAAAAGTAAGTAATGATGGAACATATTCTGCAAGCTTTGTCTTGCCTGCAGATTCTCAAAAAGGTGCCTATACAATAAAATCAAACATTGATGTTAGCGCTGACCTTGTTGATACATTAACAATAGATGCAAAATCAAATCTCCAGACGTCCTCCAAGTTTGTTGTTGCAAACGGCGTAGCCTTTGTGGTAACGGAGGAAGGAAAATCATTTGATGTAAACATTGCAAGCAATTCTAAAATAGATAATTTTGAATTCAAAAAGGACCAGAAAAAGGTAACATTTACTGTTGACGGAGAGAGTGGAACACAGGGTGTAACTAAAATAACAGTTCCAAAAGCAATGCTAAGTGGTGAAATGTCAGTTATGATCGATGGGAAAATTGCGTCATCTGATGATGTTATTGTAACCACAGACACAGAGGAAGACACCACACTTGCGATAAACTATCACCACAGCATGCATATAATAGACATCACAGGAACCAATGTAGTACCAGAGTTTCCACAGTCATTGATCATTGTATTAGTAGCAGGATCTATTGTTGCAGTAATTTTTTCTAGAACAAAAATTTCACAGATTCAAGCTTAGAGATCGCTGATAAATTGTTGGTCTGAATCCGATAAGACAAGTTACTTTTCTGGTGCTAATTTTGGATGCGCTTCATCCAAATAACTCTACAAAGAACTTAAAAGTCATAAAAAAAATTTAGAATTAATATAATTAGTATCATTAAACAGTTGATCGATCTTGGATCGAAAAAATAAATTGCAATTTTTTATCCTTTCATGATATTAAAGTATTACATAGAAATTCATCGAGTTACTTTTATGTTATTAACTCCTTTTTTATTCCATGAGAAGCAGATCGGCCATGATTATCTTTGGTACTATGCTAATCCTTGCTACATTTGTGCCACATTCATTTGCTCAATCAACAAATTCACATTTTTATGTCAAAGGTATAGCACAGGATTTTGGACCTTATTCTGGAAGTTACATACGGATCCTTGGACATGGTCATAGTGGTACCATTATTGTCACCTCAGATAATCTTGGAATCATAAGACTAAGTCTTTCGGATTCTGTAGCCTGTTTTGATGTCACAGAGAAGGTTTGTGTGACAGGAATAGTAGTGCAAACAAGACACGTTGGTTACCCTAATGTTGGTGATATGGTTAGAATTTCTGTAGATCCTGATGGGAAAAATCATACGATATCGTTTGTTAAAGATGGTGTAGTAAGCTCTGTCCAAAAAATCGGCGCTGATTTCAAAGCTTCACAAATAAAACAGGTAAACAGTACTCAAAGATTCCTTTCAATGCCTGAAGAAAAGAATTCAACCACCCTAGTAGAGCGTTATGGAGATACCCAGATGCAAGACGCATTAGCAAAGGCACGAGAGTTCACCATTACTCATCCAACGTTTCTCTTTGATGGAGTACCAGATAGTTTAAAGCTAAACCTCGCTAGCATAATCAATGGAGAGAATCCTGTGTATCAAGTTCAGGTAAGCTTTGATTCAACACATACGGGTTATGGCGATAGAACAGGCCAAGGGGTTGTAGAAAAGACCACATCACACACCATGATAGTAATGGTCTCAGAATTTGGCATAGGTTCTGCCATAATAGATGGAGTCTGGGACGAGTTTAACCAGAGCTGGCAGAAATAAACTTTAAAATTTACAAAATAATCTAGAAATGCTTTTTGATCCAGCAAGCAGTCTTTGATTATTTCGTGTTTGCCTTTAGGTTCCAGCTTGCCTTGACTGCCTCAGCTGCTGTTCCATCTGGGTTTTGTGGCATGTATTGGAACTCTATTTTTTGAAAGGTAAAAGATACTTGCTCCATTGGTACATCACCTGAACTTCCAGATGTGGCCCATGAAGATACCAGGACATCTTCTAAATGAATAATATAATATTCCATTTGTGTACCACCAGCCTTACGTACAGCTAGGTCGACTGATTTTAGGTGTTCACCTGTTGCTACCGCTTGCATTAATTGTGGCGATGACTTGTCAACGGTTTTTGTAAAGTGGAAATCTTGGAATTGTACCTTGCCGGTTCCTCCACCTCCTCCACCTGCCATAGAGCCAGAGTTTGAGACGCCCCATGAAAACGATTGGATCTCAATTGATCCCTTGTGTTTCTCATCACTGGATTCGCCATCGATTCCCTCAATTTTTAGGAAATAATCAGAGGCAGCAAAGGCCGTTCCAAAACTTGATGATATCACAACTGCAAACAATACAGGCAAAAGCCAGGTCTTTTTCATTAAAAATGATTATTTACTGAGATTAATAAGCTCTTTCCTAAAACATATCTTATTGTTTAATAAATGGTAGTCAGTATATCATAAAATGAAAAAAATAATTTTGTTTTCAACTATATTGGGCATTTTCTTCGGGACAATGTTTGTATCAAATGCATATTCTGCCCAATCTGATTATTATTTAAAATTGGATGGAATAAACGGAAGTGCTACTGTAACAGGGCAGGGCGGATGGATAAAACTATACACAGTCCAGTACAGGGAATCAGATTTTAACTTTAGAATGGCTTCTGCCAATCTAGCCAATGCCATAAACCAGGTGGATAATGCCAAATGGACTGTGACTAAACCAGTGGATATATCATCACCTGGCCTTTTTGATGCTGTTGCCTCAGGAAAACACATCAAGGAAGGCATACTAGCTTCTTGTGTAGAGGATAAATGTGATGCAAAAATTCTTCTCTCTGATGTGTCTGTGATTGGATTTGGTACAAATGCAACTAATGACAACATCCTTGAAACCATTGTGATACAATCTTCCTCAGCAGGTGTAAAACAAGAGGAGCAAACTACAGTAATTCCTGGCTGGATTAAAAACAATGCCAAATGGTTTGCAGATGGCTCCATTGGACAATCTGACTTTACAAAGGGAATAGGATACATGATTCAAAATGGAATTATGCAGATTCCAAACCTTCCTCCAAATGCATCTGGTGTCTCAGAGACAAAGGTTCCAGACTGGATTAAAAACAATGCCAAATGGTGGTCAGAAGGACAGATAACAGATGACGACTTTGTGAAGGGGATACAGTATCTTGTGGAAAAGGGAATAATCAGAGTTTAAACGAAAAGCTAAACCATTAAAGATAGAAGAATTATTGAAAGACGTATTTCGTATCATTTTGAAAACTTGTTTCTTTTAGAGATTGCTGATAAATTGTTTAGTAATTTCTAGATATGGTTTCTTTTATTTCGCAAACAAAAATGTCGTCAATGTAAGGGTTTAGTAAAATTTGTGATCATCCACGGATCTGTTTTTTGTTTTTGGATTGGACAGGATCTGGATCTAGTAATACTACCTTTCTTCCTATAGAGTAATCACTACCACATTTTGGGCAGTTAAAATGATTCCATCCTATTTGATCTAGGACTACTTCCTCTGAATGGTTTGCACATGTTAATCTCTGTTCCATGAGAAAATAAGCTTCGATTTTGTTAATAAATA